>NZ_JAMPKB010000001.1:0-232857 GCF_039961925.1 Trichocoleus sp. DQ-U1
TTGATGATGTCTACTTTCTTTATAAATTCTTTTGAGAATCCTTTGAGTTTCTCGGCTTAAATCTCTAATAAATCTCATAAGTCTCTTGTTTTCTTGACTTTTGTTTTAGCTTATTCTACTTTTTATTATGTGTAATTTATTTTACATAAGCACTTATATACATATAATAAAAATGATTAGAACTGATTACATTTGCTGTAAAACTTGTGGAGAAAAATATTTTTTGAGAGTTGGAGTTGGCTATGAAAAATATCAAGTTCATAGCTTTGACTGTAAATCATGCAGTTTACCAATTTCAATTGCTATAAGAGTTTTAGATCCTCCCAATGCACAGTTTGAAGGAGTAGAGAATGTAATATTTTTGGACAAAACTGTTACATCCATTAATCATTCTGAAGAAGACGGTATTATTATTAACCTTCATCCCTTTTTTGCATTCGATCAAGATGAAATTCACAATCGTTTTGCTTTTCCATCAATGCTATACGTATCAAAAATAACGGAGCATCTTCGTTGGCTTCCTCATAGCAGATTTCAAGATATTGAACGTCAGTTCAACATTCCAAGTGCAAATAATGTGTGGAGTACTGTTAAAAACTTACTACTGTTGGAAAACAATAAGGGAAAGACAAAAATCATCAATAAACTGATTAGACAATATGAAGAGCAACGAAAAGTTTATATACCTGAGACTCAGGTTTTCTCCGTAAAAGATGTCGCATTAAATTTTTTTGATAGTCTTTTTTATCCAAGATTTGGCGCAGTTTCTGAACCTGCACTTGATTTTATTGTTGCTATTAAAAAGAATAGCCCTAATGAATTTCAAAAGTTCTTAAGCTTTTACTTAGGGAATATTAAGCAACAGCATTTAACACAGTACCTCCTAACTTTTTCTGACTACTTCAAAATTTATACTCAGCTAAGCCAAGTTGTCGTCCATGCAAGAATCGGAGATGAGGAAGTAGATGATAAAATAGTTGGCTCAAAGTGTTTTGAAGATGTCAAGCTCTATTACGGTCAAGTCTATGAAGCTTTGACAAGTTGTTTTGTTATATTTGCTTGCTTAAATAATATTCATGCTGAAAGAGCATATGATCAATTTGAAAGTATGACTCTCAATAAATATATTAAGGATGTTAGTAAAGAGAAAAAAGCAAATCCTTTTATTAATATCAAACCATTTGCTGTATTTACAGAAGGTTTAGATAGCACCTTGCGAAACGGTTCACATCACGCTTCGATATGGCGTGATGGAGAAAAGGTTTTCTATAAAAGCGGAGGTACAGGGATGCAAAGAGAAATGCCATTTAGCCGATACTTACATCTCTGCAATAAGCTAACTATTTCGTTGGCAGCTATGTTTAGGATAGAGCTTGAGCTAAGAGACTTTTAGTTTAATGTATAGCTAACAACCGTATTGCAGCGGACGGTATCAATATCTCGGTGGAGATGCAAAAGCTACTCGCCGCCGCTAAATACGAACGTTAGGCAGAATAGCTCTTTGACTTTAGTTTTGATGCTGCTAAACTTAGTATTCTCTTGCACAGTACTTCATTTGAGAGAATGAACACCAAATCAATCAAGGATGATTTACTAATTCTTAATTCTGCCGAAAAAAAAGTTTCGGAAATTCAAGAATTTATCAGTCAGGCAAAGAAACTGATAGCAGAAAATAAATATATTGACATTGAAGAAACTAAAAATAGATGCCTCAAAGAGGCTGCTCTTTTACCAATCATAGGAAACTATACGCCAAGCTTTTCTTCTCTTGAAGCTAATTCGAATAATTTGACTTTGAATCTTAATCAGCAGTTAGATGCTGTACAAAGCATTCTAGAAGAATATAGTTCAAGAATTTACACAAAAAGGATGGAGATTACGCCATCATTGCTGCTAGATATACTTGAGGAAATTGAAGACCTATTAGCTAGATTGCAAGATATCTATCTTGGGAAAAATTTACCTAGTTCTCAAAAAGTTGAGGATTCCAGTCTTCCTAAATTAAAAGAGAAAGTTTCGGATATTGAAATATGTTTCGGAAAGGGTATATCTCAGCCTCAGAGATGGACAGATCTAAATCGACACCTTGCTTTTGGTGAAATTCATGATTTGGATGATATTGTATATCACGACTGGCCAAGTGTAAGGCAAGGTATCTTAAGGAGTTTCTTTCGATTGAGAGACATAGCTTCTTTAGATGGGGAAAGTATCAGTGAACTTAGAAGCCTAGTTAAGCATGTAGCGAATCGGAGTCGATTTAGCTGGAAAGAGCTTAGCTCAGAAGAATTTGAAAGATTAATTTTCCAGGTGATTTCATCTCCAGATATCACTTACGAGAATGCAGAATTTTTAATGCGGACAAATGCTCCGGACTGTGGTAGAGATATTTCAGTATGGAGAGTCTATCAGGATAGTTTCTCTGGCTCAATCCGACATAGAGTAATCATACAGTGTAAGCATTGGCCAGATAGGAGTTTATCTGTCAGAGATATAAGTTATCTGAAGGATCAGCTTCAGCTATGGGAGCCACCTAGAGTGGATGTATTAATCATTGCAACAACAGGATGTTTTTCTGCTGATACAGTGAGGTTTATGGAAAAACACAATCAATCTCCTTCTGCGCTAAGAATTGAATACTGGCCCATTGAAAAGATCAGAAAAATAGTTGACTCACGACCATACTTACTAGAGAAGTTTAAGGTCTAGTATTGTTTGGTATTTCTCTAAGGTGCATATGATCTTCTGCCTAACAACCGCAATGCAGTGGAACATCTCAATATGGTTAGTTGGCTGCAAAGGTTATCTGTATCCGGTGATTGCGAACGTTATGCTTCAGAACAAGTAGCGACGTACATCAAGAGGTTGGATTTACTCTGCATGCAGCTGCACATAATGTTGTGGACAGCTATTTTATATATTGGATTTTCTGTGTGCTTTGGGTCATGTTAGCGATCGCACAATTAGGCACCAACAAGAACCTAATTGTAGTTTTTAAGCAGCTTTGCATCAAGGTATAAAGCAGAGAGCGGCGTTTCAAGAAAAGTTGAAACGCTGCTCTCATTTTTGTCTCTGGCTTCTACTCGCGTTCAAAATTACTGCAAGTTAGCGTAGCTGATACTAGGCTTAAAAACTCCTCGCAGAGGTTTTCGCTAAGACTGAGCGAAGGTCATAGCGATCGAGGTTCATCACCTTGTCCCACGCCGCCACAAAGTCATTGACAAACTTCTGCTGCGAGTCCACACATCCATAGACTTCTGCCAAGGCTCGGAGCTGAGAGTTTGAGCCGAAGATGAGGTCAACACGGGTAGCAGTCCACTTCAGGTCGCCGGTTTTGCGATCGCTCCCCTCGAACTCATACTCATCTTCAGAGGTCGCCTTCCACGTCGTGCCCAAGTCGAGCAGGTTCACGAAGAAGTCATTGGTCAACGTCTCTGGCCGATCAGTGAAGACACCGTGCTTAGATCCTCCAAAGTTTGCACCCAGGACACGCAAACCGCCCAGGAGAGCTGTCATCTGAGGGGCTGACAGGCTCAGTAATTGCGCCCGATCAACCAGCAGCTCTTCGAGCGATTCGCTGTGTTTGCCGCTAGTGTAGTTGCGGAACCCGTCCGCAGTCGGCTCAAGCATGGCGAAGGACTCGACATCCGTTTTCTCTTGCAGCGCATCCGTGCGTCCCGGCTTGAAGGGAACCGTCACGTCGTGACCGGCATTTTTCGCCGCTTGCTCAATGCCCGCGCATCCGCCCAGAACGATCAAGTCAGCGAGCGAAACCCGCTTGCCGCCAGACTGCGAGCTGTTGAACTCCTGTTGAATTCCCTCCAGGGTTTGCAGCACTGTCGCCAACAGCGCTGGCTGGTTGACTTCCCAATCCTTCTGCGGCGCGAGACGAATACGCCCCCCGTTCGCTCCACCGCGCATATCGGAGCAGCGGAACGTTGACGCCGACGCCCAAGCGGTCGAAACCAGTTGGGAGACAGACAGTCCCGAAGTAAGAATCTTGGCTTTGAGGGCAGCGATGTCCTGCTCATCAATCAATTCACGATCGACTGCGGGGATGGGATCTTGCCACAAGAACTCTTCCTGAGGAACCTCCGGGCCGAGATACCGCGATCGCGGTCCCATGTCGCGGTGCGTCAGCTTGAACCACGCCTTGGCAAACTGCTCTGCGAACTCATCCGGGTTGTCGTGGTAACGCTTCGCAATCTGGTTGTAGATGGGGTCCATCTTCATGGACATGTCCGCCGTGGTCATCATGGGGGCGTGCCGTTTCGACGGATCGTGTGCGTCGGGCACCGTACCGGCACCAGCGTCGCCCTTTGGCTTCCATTGCCACGCGCCAGCGGGACTCTTCGTCAGCTCCCAGTCATATTTGAACAGGGTTTCAAGATAGCTATTGTCCCATTGCGTCGGCGTGGGAGTCCATGCGCCTTCGATACCGCTGGTGATCGCATCGACACCGACACCCGTGTTGAAGGCGTTCTTCCAGCCGAGGCCCTGATCGATAATGGTGGCACCCCCAGGATCGGCACCTACGTGCGTCGCCTCGCCCGCACCGTGACATTTGCCAAAGGTATGTCCACCAGCGGTGAGCGCGACCGTTTCTGCATCGTTCATCGCCATCCGAGCAAAGGTCTCGCGAATATCGCGCCCTGAGCCGACAGGATCGGGTTCGCCGTCTGGTCCTTCCGGGTTGACGTAGATTAGACCCATCTGAACAGCGCCGAGGGGATTCAGGAGGACGCGATCGCCTTCGTAACGCTCATTGCCGAGCCAAGCTTTCTCAGAACCCCAGTAGATGTCTTCTTCTGGCTGCCAGACATCCACGCGCCCACCAGCAAAGCCCAACGTTTTGAAGCCCATCGATTCCAAGGCGCAATTGCCTGCGAAGATCATCAGGTCGGCCCACGAAATTTTCTTGCCGTATTTCTGCTTGATGGGCCAAAGCAACATGCGCGCCTTGTCGAGGTTGGCATTGTCAGGCCAACTGTTGAGCGGCTCAAACCGCTGGCTACCCGAACCCGCGCCGCCGCGACCGTCGCCAATCCGATATGTGCCGGCGCTGTGCCAAGCCATCCGGATGAAGAGCGGCCCATAGTGCCCGTAGTCGGCTGGCCACCAGTCCTGGGAGGTGGTCATCAGCTCGTAGATATCTGCCCTCAAGGCAGCTAAGTCAAGACTCTTGAATTCCTCAGCGTAGTTGAATTCCTCACCCATAGGATTGGCTTGGGGGGTGTGCTGGTGGAGGATGCTCAGATTCAAATAATTCGGCCACCAGTCTCGGTTCGACGGCATATGACGAGGCTGAGATTTCTGACCGCCGCCCGTAAATGGGCATCCGCTTCCGCTGCTCATACTATTTTCCTATCAAGATGTGTGGGTCGATTTTTTGATGTATTGCGGGTATTGCCAACAAATAGCACATAGTAATTACTGGAATAATCGATGAACAAATAATCGAAGAGAAATATAATCAACGTTATGATTTGAAACAATGAATTTGTGATTTGCAACAATTAGTTAATTACCAATAAACCAAGAGTGCGATCGCGTTAGCGAAGCGGGACGTAGTCCAGCGCTGCTGCATTCGCCCTACAGCCCTCCCTTGCATCCTACGGCAGGCGTTACCGAAGCGTCGCGCAGATGGCAACTCTATTAGGTTTGTTAAGTTACTACCACAGCGTACTCATTGCGATCGCACTGATTGTTCATTATGGAATTGGATCAAACTTTGCCGTAGGTTGAGTTTCCTTCTGTCAACCCAACCTACGGCAAGGGGCGATCGCACTAGACGGACAAGAGTGTCAGTTATGATGCAAGTATTGCCTGCCACAGAGGAATATCAACCATTACGATTCGTTGACGCCTAGATAAAGTGGAGCTAAGCGCTATGAAAGATACTGCCCAGATTACGGGTTTTCATGCTCATATCTACTTCGATACCTCCAGTCGTGATGTGGCGGCGCGTGTACGTGAAGGATTGGGCGGTAGGTTTGAAGTGCAACTCGGACGTTGGCATGATAAACCGATTGGTCCACACCCAAAGGCAATGTATCAAGTTGCATTCTTACCAGAGCAATTTGGCAAGGTTGTCCCCTGGTTGATGCTCAATCGTGAGGGATTGGATATTCTTGTCCACCCCTCAACAGGCGATGATGTGGGAGACCACACCGATCGTTCTCTGTGGTTGGGAGAGAAGCTAGAGCTGAATATCGAGATCCTAAGGGCGATTGGAATCAGCTAATAATGAGACAGCTAGTGGCGATCGCAGTTGTCTATCTCCCCTAATAAGGGTGTTATGGGGCGATCGCACTCCCATTCACAAAGTGAAGGCTAGCCCCATTTTCACACCTCTCGCCCAGTTCGGTACCTAAACTGAAAGCGATCGCCCAGCATCTGATCGTGTACTAGAAGTTGGTTTTTGTAGGCAATTAGCTTGCTTCATTTGTGAGTTGTGACGGTACACTAAGCTATCTATTTTGTCTTCGAGCGACAGTAACTCCTCATAATATTTTTGGGTTTCATCCGGTCAATAATTGATTCTTTGCAACGTGCGATCGCTTCTACTAAAAAGGTACGCAGCTCAGCCCTTCGTAACAAACTTTCAAAAAATAGCTGTAGTGCCAGTAAATCTGGGAATACTTATATAGATTACCGAAAGGTACTAGGGAACCTGAAATTCATCCAAAATTAGGAGTTCCGCTCCCTCACCTAAAACTATTTGTCATCGCAGCAAGGAAACTTCCATCAAGATGAGTAAAATTACGCTTTCAGAGCGCGTCCGCTACGGGTTCGATAATTTCATGGCTAGAGGTACTGTTGCTCTGATTGGCGGATTAGCCTTGACCTCTCTAGCCTTTATCTTTTTAATGGGGTTCTTGGTCAGCATCACCGGAGTTGCGCCGGAAGGAAGCGATCGCCTTCATCCTCTAGAAGCGATTTGGAGCGTTTTCATGCGGACTCTAGACTCAGGCGCAATGGGCGGCGATACAGGCTGGCTATTTCGGTTTGCGATGCTCTTTGTCACCTTTGGCGGTATCTTCATCATCAGTACCCTAATCGGCATTCTCAGTAGCGGCATTGATACGAAGCTAGAAGACTTACGGAAAGGACGTTCCCGTGTCGTTGAAACCGATCACATTGTAATTTTGGGTTGGTCGCTGCAAGTATTTACCCTCATCTCAGAACTCACCCTTGCTAATGCCAATCGACCCGGTACTTGCATTGTCATTCTCAGTGAAGAGGACAAAGTACAGATGGAAGATACCCTTTCTAATATCTTGGGTAAACGTTCCAAAATTCGCTTAGTTTGTCGCACGGGTAGTCCGAGCAATATTACTGACTTAGGGATGGTTAACGTCCAAACGGCACGCTCAATCGTGATTCTAAGCTCATCCAATGCCCATGCTGATATTCAACTCATAAAAACTCTGCTGGCAATTACCAGTATTCCGCGCAGCGTGTCCCAGCCTTATCACATCGTTGCTCAAGTTCAAGACCCCAGGAGTTCCGACGTTGTTAGTCTAATCGGACGCAACGACATAGAGGTTTTACTGACTAACGATCTCATCTCGCGGATCGTCGTGCAAACCTGTCGTCAATCAGGCTTATCAACGGTTTACATGGAGCTACTTGACTTTAGTGGGAATGAAATTTATATCAAAGCAGAACCAACTTTACAAGGAAAAACCTACGGCGATGCGCTTTTAGCCTACAACGATTCTGCGGTACTGGGAATTAAACACGCTGATGGGACGATCCAGCTTAATCCACCGATCGACAGGTCGTTACAACCCAACGAACAACTTGTTTTGATTAGCGAAGATGACAGTACCATTCATCTGTCTCAACTATCTAATATCCCTATCGATCGTCAAGCGATTCAAGTTAAAGAGAAAAATGCGATCGCTGCCGCAGAAAACACCTTAATTTTGGGATGGAATAACCGCATTTCTACCATTATTCAACTACTCGATCGTTACGTTGCTCCCGGCTCCACCGTTACAGTCGTTGCTGAGTTTCCAGAAGCTGAGGTCGTATCAACTGAATCGCTCAACTTACAACAACAAACTGTGCGGTATTCTCAGGGAAATCCTACTGAGCGTCAGGTATTAGAAAGCCTCGACTTAACTAAATACAACCATGTTCTCGTACTCTGCAATACTGACTTAGAACCAGAGCAAGCGGATGCTCAAATCTTGATTACATTGCTTTATCTGCGGGATATTGCCGATCGCTATAAGTGCAATTTTCAGGTTGTCACGGAAATTTTAGATTTGCGAAATCAAGCCTTGGCACAAGTGGCTCGCCCGGATGATTTTGTCATCAGTGAGCAAATTGTTAGTCGGCTGCTGGCTCAAGTTTCCGAACAGAAAAGCCTCAATGCTGTGTTTGCCGATCTCTTTAGTCCTGAAGGCTCAGAAATTTATCTTAAGCCTGTCGGTGAGTATGTTGCGCTCGATCATCCCGTTAATTTTTACACAGTTGTTGAAGCCGCCAAGCAACGTGGTGAATCGGCAATTGGCTATCGTTGTAAAGCGGATGCTAATAATTCAGGTAGAGCTTATGGGGTGACGATCAATCCCAAAAAAGATCAACTGATTACGTTTGCCCCGCAAGATACGATCGTTCTATTAGCAGAAAACTAAATTTCAGTTTCAATCTTTTTGTATTGATGTACGCGATCGCGATTGACTATCTTAAGGATTCCGACCCTATCCTGGGACGACTCATTGACCAAATTGGTGCGTGTCAACTGAATCAGTACGAACTGGAAGGAGACTTGTTCTTTTGCTTATCCCGGTCAATTCTCCACCAACAGCTTTCCACTAAGGTGGCTAAAGTCATCCACCAAAGGTTTCTCCAGCTTTACCCGGACACTCAGTTTCCTTCAGCGCAAGATGTTCTCAACACGCCGGATGAAGTCCTTCGCAGTGTGGGGATCTCACGCCCCAAAATCTCTTACATCAAAGATTTGGCACGTCACGCGAGCGACGGATTGCCCACGCTTGAAGAGTTAGAAGTCATGGATGATGAGGCGATTATCAAGACTCTGACGCCGATCAAAGGCGTCGGACGATGGACTGTGCAGATGCTTCTGATTTTCCGTCTCAAGCGCTGGGATGTTTTGCCTGTGGATGACTTGGGTATACGTGCAGGCATTCGGAATCTCTACAATCTTGAGGCACTTCCCGACGGCAAGACTACAGAACGTTTCGGACAAAAGTGGAAGCCCTATTGCAGTATTGCTTCGTGGTACTTGTGGCGTAGTCTGGAGCTAAAGCCAGTTTGAAGACTGCTGCGAAAAGGGGGGAAGATGCGATCGCTCTTACCGTTCATTCTCTACATTCAGAGTGTGCGAAGGACATAATTCATATTTTCAATTGTTTATCATATTTGTTATACCAGTAATCAATAACCAATAAAGATGAATTTATTAGCTTATCCCAATTTTCGTCATCTAGTTTAATTCCTTCATTCGCAGGCCTAAAATGAACAATAGAATTACGAACTCTATAAATTAATTCTCCATATTTTCCCTCTTCTTGACCGTCAATAGATACCTTGACCTCGCGAAATAAGTGGATAGCTTCCTCTGGTGAATTTTCAATTAGTTTATTAAGTGATTCATTTTCTTTTGGTCTCCAGCCTATATAGTTTTCAATATCGGCAGAAAACTTCAGTAGCGAATCTCCTATTTTTAGGTTTTTGTGAAAATCTTCTAAAGCTGATATACAAAATAATCTTTCTATACATCTATAGATATCGAGGAATGTATATTTCCAAGAAACAGAAACCAAGCTTAATAATAAATTTTCGCAAGGTATGTTTTTAGAACCTTCAATAAAAAGCTTTTCAAATCTACTGAGTGTAGATCCCGAAAAATTTAAGGAAATAATTTGCCTATTTTTAATAGCATAAAAACCTGATAAACTTATGATATCTATATCATCTTGGTTGATAAAAGGAGAATTATCTTGAATTTGATATACATAAATTGGTTCAAAAAACTTAGCTACTTGAGAAAAACCATACTTAATTTTTTCCTGCTCAGACTCATAAAAAATTTCATTGGCAATATCATAGGGACTTGCATTCTGATTAACAATAACTTTCAGTTCAGATACTAAAGCCGTAAATATACCTGCATTAAGTTCTATAATTTGAAGTAATTCGTCACTAATTTTATGAGTATGCCAACCAATCGCAACAAAGTATTTGTTACTCTCAAATTCAAAAGCTGCTGTTTTGAAGTTCGGTAAAATTGGCTGCTCAACTAAAATCTTTAAGTTTTTCAACCATTCTTTTTCTTCGGTGTCGGTTCCAATATATCGTTGATTTTTATCAGAAATAGGAACCCCAATGTTGCTTGTTTGAACAAAATCAGCTAATACAGCGAATATGTATTGATTAGTGGTTATCATATTTCTAGACATAAGCCGCCTATCAGTAAGCTCTCCAACACGGGGTCATATTATTCAATTCAAAGTTCTCATCAATCAAAACCTTAAAAGCTTCTAGAAAGAATTCTCTTTCAAAATAGCTGGACTTACCTGGTTTTTTACGAATTAATTCATTTAAAGTTTGAAAATCTAAGAAATTTCCCATCTCTTGATTATTTAGTGTTGATAGCTTTTGTAGCAGCTTATTAGCATGTTCTTTAATTTGATTCCATTGTCCATTTTGTTTTGCTGAGTCATAATCAAAACCAGGTCTGCCTAGTACTGATAAAGCTATAGCTGTCACAAAACCAACACAAGCGGGTTGACTGCTAAATAAGTCTTTGCCCTCCTTAAAATATCCTTCTAAATTTTCGCCTTTATACACAGCTATAGCTTTATCAAACTTAGCCAAATAGTCCATTACTTCATAAAAAATGTTTGTAAAGTTGGAGTTAGCTGTTGACTCTATAAAGTCTAATCTAGTAAATTCGTCAGCTAGTTTCTCCTGCAAATCAATTTTTTCCTTTCTAGCGCCAAAAACTAAAAATAGTTCAATGACATTATCAGCTTGAAATTGACCAGGATTTGAACGTCGCCTTTCCTCATTTATTTCCATAATTTCTATAGAAGGAAATTTTTCTTTCAATTCTTTAACGTTTGACCTAAAAACTATTTCAATTTGCCTCCTTAAATTCCACGGAACTTGACCCGTATTTAAGACCAACATCCGATAGGTCAGGCTATTGACTTGAGAAGCAATCCAGTATTCTATACGAATTTTGTTGTTTTTTATATCTGAATTTTTCACTGCTTCAAATAGTGCTGTGGTTCTTTGCATTCCATCAATGATGGATATATTTTCATTAGGAACTTCTACAATCCGCTTTAATAAAAAATCTCTGTTTAAAGTTCCTAGCGTTAAGAAAGTTTCTTCCGGAACAATCACTCCTAGTACAATTGGTGGTAGTACTGCTCCTGCTTCTACATCTTTAACCATTCTGTTGCGAATACGGATAGCTGTTGTTGCTTTTAGAGTATCTCTTTGTCCTTCTAACCCTCCCCTGTTCTCAAAGGTATTCCTTACCATGTCTAGATACTCTGCCACACTCAACTGGACTATAACGGAGTAGCAGTTAACTCTTTCATCTTTTAATATGTCAATATCTCTTATCATTAAGATTTCCTTTTCTACTTCAAGCAACTATTGGCTAGGTTGACTTTGTATCGCAAGTAGGCAGCAGTGCGATCGCTAGCTCGTCAGAGTTTGAGTTTAGGCAGTCGCAGCAGTTTGCTCTTCAGGGAGAAATGCAAGAACAATTCGTTCTGGCGAAATCCCTGCGGCGATTAAGTCTTTAGTGATTCCCTGTTCCATCCCGTCATATTCCACCCACACCTTACCCTCACTTAAAGTCACATAAATCAAATTTCCCCTCACCCGTCGTCCTCTATCCCAACCCACTTGCATCAGTGCATAGCGGTTTTGCGTGTCGTCAAATACCGTGTCGAGTCGAATATCGCCGTGAGAAGGTTTGAACTGAGCGTATCGTTGAATCACCTGCTTTACAATGTCCCGCTCTCGCGTGGTGGTATCCATCCCTTCACCTCTACCGCCTTTACCATCTTTAATCATCAAGCGATCGCTCATCCTAAAATTCAGGAGAACAGTATTTCCCAGCTACTCGCAGCATAGCTGCCAAACTTTTTTCTACATCAGCATCCGTTGTTGCCCAAGACGAAACACTAATTCGCATCGCCGTCTGCCCTTGCCAAACCGTACTGCCACACCAACAAGTCCCCTCGGCTTGAATATCCGTAATAACCCGATGAGTCGTTTCTGCATCCCCAAAGGACACTAAGACTTGATTCAACACCACATCGTTGAGAATGGGATAACCCGCAGCTTTTAACTCTTTGGCAAAGTGTCTAGCATGGCGACAGGTACGCTCAATTAAATCTGCCAAACCCGAACGACCGAGCGATCGCAGTGCTGCCCACACTTCAACGCCACGCGCACGCCTCGATAATTCAGGAGTATAGTCTGACGGGTTGCGCTGATCGCTGACGGTGGGTAAATACTCCGCAGTAATCGCCATTGCCGCTTGCAACGCATTAGCATCGCGAACAAACGCCAACCCACTATCATACGGCACGTTCAACCACTTGTGAGCATCTGTCGCCCAAGAATCTGCCTCTTCCATACCTGCGGTGAGGTGCGCCAACGATGGTGCTGCCGCTGCCCAGAGTCCGAATGCGCCGTCTACATGCACCCAGGCTCCCACTTTCTTTGCATACTCGCAAATCGCTCCAACTGGATCGCACGCGCCTGTATTCACATTTCCCACTTGGGTACAGATAATCGCCGGACGAGTCAGGGTGGGAATGGCATCCGAACGCATCCGCCCCTGTCCATCAACGGGGACTTTCACGACTCGGCTTCGACCTAATCCCAGCAATCCCAGAGCTTTCAACAAGCTTGGGTGTGCTTCCTCGCTGACGGCAACCGTAATCGGTGGCGCACCAAACAACCCGTCTGCTTCTACATTCCAACCCTCTCGTTCGAGTACCGTGTGGCGGGCAGCGGCTAATGCGGTAAAGTTAGCAACGGTTGCTCCCGTAACGAAGGCACCACCGCAGTCGGCGGGAAGATGCAGTACGTCGAGGAGCCAGCGCAGAGCTACCTGTTCTAGTAAGGCTGTGGCTGGAGTGATGCGATAGAGTCCACAATTTTGATCCCACGCGGCAGCTAGCCAGTTAGCTGCCAAGGCGGCAGGCAGGGAACCACCCGTAACAAACCCGAAGAAGCGGGAGCCTGCCTGTGCCATTGATGCGGGTGAGCCAACTCGATCGAGTAGTTGCAAGACAAGTTCAGGTTCGACAGGTTCATTGGGGAGGGGTTCATCAAACTCGATGAGATTAGCGATCGCTTCCGCCGTTGGCGCAACTTGACGAGCGTCTAAGCCTTCAAGATAGCGAATCGCGAATTGAGCCGTTGTTTCCAAGAGTTTTCGCATATCTTCTTCCTTCTTCCTTCCCTGCACGGGACTAAACAATCCCGCATAAGCGAGCATAGCGCTGCTGGAATGATTTTTGGATGCAACAAGCTGCCGCCGCGCCTCAATAGGAATAAGCTCCTGTACCTAAGGAAGATAATTTTAAACAGGTAGGGCTGAACAGCGTTAAAACAAGTTTGAGGTAGTCTCTTAGAGAGGTTGTTCGGATCGCGAGAGGGGTTCTTCAGGCAGCGGGATAAACTCGGTTTCGTGTGGAACCTGCTCAAACCGTCCGTTCTTCCAGTCCGCTTTCGCTTGCTCAATGCGATCGAGGCGGCTAGAAACAAAATTCCACCACTTATGTCGCTCACCGACAGGTTCACCACCCACCACAATGCAACGAGCGTCAGCTTTCGCACTAATGCTCACAGTCTGATTGGGATTCAGTACAATCATTCGTTGTGGCTCCAGCGGTTCGCCATCTATGCTCAGACCGTTTGTAACGCTGTAGACAGCTTGCTCACTATAGTCCGGAGGCAGCGTGAACTGGGTTCCACTCGGCAGTTGTACATCAAGGTAAATCATCGGCGAGAACGTTTGAACGGGTGATGTGCGACCATACGCCTGCCCTGCAATCAGTGTGATTTCGACACCCCCATCTTGCCAAGCGGGGATGTCAGTCGCTGGGTAGTGACGAAACCAAGGTTCGGTCTCCTCCTGTTCCGAAGGAAGTGCGAGCCACGTCTGGATACCATGTAGCCGTCTTTCGCGACTCCGAACCGCATTGGGCGTTCGCTCCGAATGGACAATGCCACGACCCGCAGTCATCCAGTTCACTGCTCCGGGATGAATTTCTTGAACAACCTTGAGACTATCGCTATGGAGTAGCACCCCTTCAAACAAGTAAGTCAGTGTTGCTAAATTGATATGCGGATGCGGTCGCACATCCATTCCTTGACCCGGTGCAAAGGTAGCTGGGCCGAGATGGTCGAAAAAGATGAATGGTCCAACCATCTGCCGAGTTGCGTGAGGCAAGATGCGCCTCGCCTCAAATCCGCCCAAATCTTTAACTTCGGGTTCAAGAACATCACCAATGCTGTTGGACATAGCAAAGATTACCCCGTAATTCTGACCAACGCCTGATTAATTTTCTAATCTTAGAGCTATATCAGCTTCTTCCTTCTGATTAGGGATACAGATTGTTGATTGCATCTTCTCTACAGCCTGGAGCTACTTACCTCAAATGGGTTATGCCACGCTATTACTAGGAGTTAGATGGCACAGATAACTTTGGTATTCTGAAGTCATTCAAAGCAGTTTTAAAGTGATGACTCAGGTTGTAATTGTCGGGGCAGGACCTGCTGGTGCAACGCTTGCACTGCTTCTCGTCAAACGTGGCATCGCCGTCAAACTGATTGAATCCTCCCGTAACTTCCGGAGAGTTTTTCGCGGTGAGGGACTGATGCCCAGTGGGCTAGATGCTCTAGAGCAGATGGGATTGTCGTCTGTGCTAGAGAGCATCCCTCATCGACCTTTAGATGCTTGGGAAGTTCTGATTGAGAATCGGTTTCTGTTTCGAGTTGATGAGCCAATCGAACCGGGTGGTAAGCCCTGCACCCTCGTTTCACAGCCAGCTTTCCTGGAAGCAGTAATTGACAAGGCAAACACTTATCCCAATTTTGAGTTTATCCCCGGCAGTCCTGTGCAAGATTTGCTGTGGAGCGAGCAACGGGTTTCGGGCGTGAAGCTGGGTGACGAGCGCTCTATTTCTGCGAATCTAGTCATAGGGGCAGATGGTCGGAATTCTGTTGTTCGGCAGCGAGCTAACTTGCCTCTAGAACAACAGTCCGGAAGCTTTGATATTCTTTGGTTTAAATTGGCTGATAGCGATCGCTTGGAATCCGAGAACGTATTTTATTCGATTGTGCGCGATCGCAATGCATTTGGGCTGTTTCGCTCTTCCGAGGGGAATCTTCAGATAGGCTGGGCACTCCATGAAGATGCCCCAATGGACTGGAAGCAAGCCGATTGGCCTGATATTTTGGCAGAAGCATCGCCCCCCTGGTTAGCCGAGCATATCCGGACTCACACAGAAAGTATTGAACGGCCTGTTCTGTTATCCGTTGTCGTCGGGCGTTGTCCGCGCTGGTATGCACCAGGGTTACTGCTGTTGGGCGATGCTGTTCACCCGATGTCACCGATTCGCGCCCAAGGCATCAATATGGCTCTGCGGGATGCGATCGTTGCAGCAAATCATCTAGTTCCCCTGTTGCGTGAGGGAGCAACAGATGCGGCAATTGATGCGGTATTACCACAGATTCAAGCTGAGCGGGAGCCAGAGATTATTCAAGCGCAGCAGCTTCAAAGTCAGGAAGCTGCTCAGGCTGAGCTACTGCGTAAAAGCGCACTGCTGCGATGGGCGGTGAGTCAGCTAGCACCCCTGCTGGGCAAGGGCGTGCGCCACTCTTGGTTACAAAGGCAGCGCCAGTTGCGCCAAGGGGTAACGCAGATACAGTTAACGGTGTGAACTAGGGGGTAAACTCCTGTCGTCATGTTTGCAATACCAGTAGAGCCGTTACAGGTAATAACAAGATGAGGAAAATACTATACATACTCATTGGTCCAAAAGGCTCAGGAAAAACATATATTGGAAGTCAAGTCAATAAAAATACAGACATAAAGTTCTTAAGAGTAGAGCCGATCTGGCTGAAATTAGCGCCAGGTGAGAATGGTTGGGAAACAGTTGAGAAGGAAATCGATAAGGAGTTTCAGCAGCATAGTAAGGTAATGATTGAAAGTTTAGGGGCAGGAGACGGATTCAATTAGATGCATTCGTCATTAAGAAATAAATACGAAGTCAAGTTGATAAAAGTCTTTGCTGATTTAGAAGAGTGTTTGAGAAGAGTGAGAAACAGAGACAATTCAGAACACATACCAGTATTAGATGAGAAAGTAGAAGAATACAATAAGATAGCAGCAAGCATTAACCATCAATGGGATGCGGTTATTGATAATAATAGTCCGGCTACTGATGAAGATATTCTTAGGGTCATCGAATCTATATAAGCAGCTCCTAAAATTGGCATCAGTGGTGAAAGCATCAGCAGTGAAGGCATCTGTGCCGACGCATCAATCAAGTTGCGCTTCGCTCTTCTCGCTTCGCTATCGCCTAATTTCAGACCCCATAGTATCCCAGCAGCGAATGAGAGCAAGAGGTCTATTGTATCAAGACAGTCCAGCCTTAAACTCATCTATGAGAAAGTCAATAAAGCATTTAATCTTCGCCGACTGAAAGCGTCCTCGACGGTAAACGACCTGAATCGGGATTGGCTCAGGTTCGTATTCTTTTAGGATGACGTTGACCGATTGATTTTGGAGTTCATCAGTAAACGCCCATATGGGGGAGGTGCCAATGCCAATGTTTGCCAACACGGCTTCACGTAGCGCCATCGAGTTATTGACTTGCAGATTTCCACTCACTGTTACTGTCGTGCCTCGAAAATGCCATTCATTACCCGTAGACTGCCGGGTATAAACAATGCAGTTGTGGTGCAAAAGGTCGGCTGGTATTTGTGGCTCACCAAACTTCTCCAAATAGTCCGCCGATGCGGCTGCGACAAATCGGTATGTGCCGAGTGGCTGTGAGATTAAGTTGGGATCGACAAATTTGCCAATTCTGATTGCTAAATCGATACCCTCTCCAACTAAATCGACAAAGTGGTCAGACATCGTCAGGTCAATCTTGATATCCCCATAGCGATCGAGAAATCGTTTCAGGCGAGGGAGTACCTGCATCTGCCCAAACGCAACCGAGCAATTGAGCCGTAATAGTCCAGAAGGGTTCTGCCGTTTTCCCACACTAGACTCGGCTTCAGAGAGTGCTTCGAGAACGGCTTGGCAACGCTCATAAAAGCGCATTCCCTCATCGGTCAAACTCACTTGGCGCGTCGATCGCAGCAGCAATTGCACGTCCAGATAGTCTTCCAGTGCAGCAATCTGTTTGCTAATCGTGGGTTGAGTGGTACCCATCTCTCTAGCAACGGCGGAGAAACTGCCCGTTTCTACGGTTCGCACAAAACTCTTGATGCAGGTGATGATATCTGACATAGAGATTGATTCTTTTTAGGAATAAGCCATATTCTATTTTGCCGTCTTCTCAAACCCAAAGGAATGAAACATGATTGATGTTGTGAGGCAAATCAAGTTTCTCACCTAACAACTTTGAGCTAACCAATAGGAGAAAAATCATGATTACAGCGACAGACCTGAAAGCCAACTTTGAAGACATCAAGACCCTGGTTTTACAAGGGAAAGCGATGGAAGCCTTTGAGAAATACTATGGCGATGATGTAGTGATGCAGGAAAATGAAACGCCTGCCACCGTAGGGAAAGCAGCGAATCGCGCTAGAGAACTGGACTTTTTTTCTAAAGTGACTGAATTTCGTGCAGCAGAACTGAAAGCGGTTGCTTATGGCGAAGACGTGATTATTTCTGAATGGTTTGTCGATTACACTCATTCTGAATGGGGCAAAGTTACGCACGATCAAGTTTCCGTACAGAGATGGAAGGATGACAAAGTCATCCACGAGCGTTTCTATTACGCTGCCTAAACTGCCTCAACGATTTTTATTAACTCGACAACTTGCTAACGGTCGCGAAAATGCTCCGCCGCCTCAATAACCAGTTGTCGGGCTTGCTCCGGTCCAAAGCGACCTTGCGGCTCAAACGTTTTGCCCTTAGCCGCGTTGTACGACACGAAAAAGTGTTCAATCTCGTGGATGAGGTTCTGATTCAGGTCGTCGAGCGTTTTCACGTCATGCTGGTTGCGGGAGTTGGCGGCAACAGCGAGCAAGCGGTCATTGCGTGCGGTTTTCCCCTCCTCGGTTTGAAAAGCGCCAAAGCCGCCAATGAGCCGCGATGGGACAAGGCAGCCGACGAAGGCAGGCTCCTCCATCAATACCAGCACGTCGATAGCGTCGCCGTCGTCGGCTAGAGTCGAGGGCACGAAACCGAAGTCGTATGGGAAAAATGCGCCTGCTGCCAATACGCCGCCCAACTTGTACAACCCGTACTTCTTGTCCCACTCAAATTTGTTACGGCTGCCCTTGGGCGTGTCAATGATGACGTTGAGCGTTTCGGCATCATCTGAGTCAAACGGAGGCAGGTGGAGAGGGTCGGTTGCCATAGTTTACTAGCACGTATCTATTTCTTGCTAGCGATAGCGTTAGCGAAGCGAGGCGTAAGCCTAGCGCTGCTGCGTACTCCGTTGGAGAAGCCGAAGGCTAGCGCAGATCGCACTCATCCTATCCCGATCGATCATCTAGTTTTATCGAGCGTAGGACATAGAGTTCGACTTTGATAAAAGTAGTGGTGTTTTTTCAGGAAAATGGCAAACCTTTTACCTCGGAAACGTTCTGTGGTCTTTTTAAGCAAGTAGCTTACTGCTTGACTGGGAAAGCTTGTAACCCCCAATTGATTCGGGATATGGCGATCGCTCACCTGATGAATTCTAGGACGAATTTGGCAGATTCTAGAGGGACTAGTTAGCTAATGCCTGGGATAGCTTTGAAAGAGTAGGCGCTTTGTCGGAAGATTCTAGATGGACTGGTGTATTGTAGATAGACTACAGCGATCGCGCTACTATGTACTCAACTATCCACAACCCAATCTACTTGATGGGCTTCAGTAAGGTCAGGAACTTCTAAGCGATCGCGCATTCGCCCAATCACCGCTTCCGGTACATTTGCAGTACGAGAATGATTGCGCCGCAGCAATTCTTCTCAGAAACTTCCAGGTAGACAATGCAAATTCGTGCCTGGTAAGCAGAAAATAGATTAATTAGCGATGAACGCAGTTGCCGAGAGAGATTTGTCGCATTCCAAACAAAGGATTTTTCGACTCTCATGTATTCTTTAGCGATCGCCCTTGCTCGATCCCCTACAGCACCTTGGTCATCTTTAGGAGAGATGTTCATTGCTTGTCGCAGTTCATCGAGGGAGTACCGTCCAATCTGGAAGGTACTCCCGAATCCAATAGTCTTTGCCAGCACCCGGTAATCCTGACATCAGGAGAACCTCGAATCGAGTTTCATCAAAGGCAGCATAGTTTGGATCGCGATTGTCTTTTTGGAAATAGACAAATCGACTATGGTCTGAGGGGAACGGTCGGGGATAAAATAAGCAATTATTCTCTTGACAAAATTCCCGAAAGAACTGAACGCGCTCCAGCAGTTCTAGCTGGTCGTCACACTGGCGACCCCGAACATCAGCTTCTGCCAGCAGTGCCAGCAGGTCGCAGCGAATAACTTGACTGGCTTTAATGACAGCACGTTGGGGGTTGGGTTTGTCCCAAAACCAGAGGGGAAGACTGCCATGCTGCACCAGCGAGACAATCGCCTCCCGTTGATGAAACGGCACGTTGAGCGACCAGAGGATTTGCCGCGCCATCTTTGCCCCTTGGCGGACATGACCCTTGGAGGTGATGCTGCCATCCGCTTCAATTTCAGTTGCAGCAGGTTTTGCCACATCATGCAGTAGGGTAGCCGCAAACAGAAGCGATCGCTCGATGGGTGGTAACTCCCGCCAAGCTGGTAAGCTAATAATTCCTTGCGACGTTGAGTACTGAGAAACTGCTGCTGTTCAACGTCTAGCACATCAAATTCCAAGAAATAATGGGGTAAGGAGTCGTAAAAGACGGTGTGTTTGGCATAGAGCCATTCGCCATAGAGTATGTAGCGATCGCCCAGCACCTCCCAGAACGTTCCTGCATGCCTGTACGCCCATTGTTTAAACAAGTTAAAGTGCTTTTCTCGCTCTCCTCCAGTTAAATAATGTCCCCGGCTTCGCAACAGAATTTGCCCATCAGAACTAAAACTTATGGCAGCATTGGCTCCATCGACTTTTTCTTCGACTGCTACATATTGAGACGCGATCGCGCTGAAAGGTACGCTATCCAAATCTTCATCCCCTGGTTGGAGCCGGGAACCTTCAATATGAGGAGTGCGAGGGTATTTGTACATTAAATATCCCTCACTCGCCTTTCTAGGGGGAGCGTGTGAGACAAGGGTGAGGTGAATAGCAGGCGCGATTGCACTGACGGAGCGAGTTGGAATAAAAATGATAGATCCAACTGCCTCTGGGAAAGGATTGAGATGAAGGCGATCGCTAATAATAATGTTTGATAGAGCGTAGTCCGTAATTCTACTTAGGATATCCTGACGCTTCAGCTTTGCTAATACAATACTTCAAGATTACTGATTGAATGATTCCTGTTAACAATCAATTTTTCAGTAGATATAAATACCTGTAAACTATTAATCGTTCATTCCATTACCAGGCTAAGCGATCGGATAGCTAACTTATTATTCAAACTTATGAAATTGCATTTCATCCCTAGAGGTTGGTGGCGATCGCTCAAGAATCTCTTGTTACTGTTTCTGGCATCATTCATCACAGTATTGCTGGCTGGCAACCCCATCTCTGCGATCGCGCAAAGCCCAATGCCACCAGAAGCAATCGAGCAAATCTCAATCCCAGAAGCGACTCCTCAGAAACGTTTTCAGGAAATTCGCGGCGTTTGGATGACCAACAATGACAATAAAATCCTCAGAGATCGCCCCAAGCTGCAAAATGCTGTCAGTCAACTGGCGCAGCTAAACTTCAACACGATCTATCCTGTAGTGTGGAATTCTGGCTATACGCTTTACGAAAGTGCCATAGCACAACGGGAAGGCATTCAATCTTCTGTCAGCAAAGGCTTACAGGGACAAGATATCATCGCTGACCTGATTGCCCAAGCCCATCGCCAAGGCTTGCTAGTGATTCCCTGGTTTGAGTTCGGTTTCATGGCTCCCCCGCTATCGGAATTGACATCAAATCATCCGAATTGGATTACGCAACGGCGGGATGGTAGCCAAACTTGGATTGGCGCTGCGGGTGAGGTTGTGTGGCTTAATCCCTTCCATCCAGAGGTGCAGCAATTTATCACCGATCTGGTGCTGGAAGTCGTCACTAAATATGATGCCGATGGTATTCAGTTTGACGATCACACCAGTTTGCCCAATGAATTTGGCTACGATCGCTACACGCTTGCCTTGTACAAACAGGAAACCAAGAAAGATGCGCCTTCCAATCCCAAAGATCCTGCATGGGTGCGCTGGCGTGCAGATAAAATTACGGCATTCATGACACAACTCAATAAAGCTGTAAAAGAGAGAAAACCCAACGCAATTTTCTCCGTTGCTCCTAATCCCTACGTTACTGCTTACAATACTTATCTGCAAGATTGGTTGAATTGGGTGCGAAAAGATATTGTGGACGAGTTAATTGTGCAAGTTTATCGTCCCAATCTGCAAAGTTTTCTCGACCAGCTGACCCGCCCGGAAATTCAAGAAGTGCAACAAAAAATTCCAACTGGAGTTGGTGTTCTCACTGGCTTGAGAAATAAGCCTGTTTCGATGCGACTGATTCAATCTAAAGTACGGGCAGCTCGCGATCGCGGCTTGGGTGTAACTTTCTTCTATTATGAAAGCCTTTGGGACGATGCACCAGAACCCAGAGCGGAACGGCAATCTAATTTTCAAAATCTCTTCAACTTCCCGGCTTCCCGCTTTGCGATCAGATAACTTGGGGATCCTTAACTAAGCGATAGCTTCGCTTGCGCCAAGGGCGAACGCGCGCTTCTCCTCTATGCACTAAAAATTCATCTATCTGAGCGATCGCTTGCTTCATTCACGCAAGCGATCGTTTTTTGCTGTCAACGTATCAATAAAACTGATTACTTAAATTGCTTATTCTTATGAATTAGAGGTTCCATTTTGAACGAGGAAAAGATAAGGTTAACCTAATGTTAAGATTTAATGACATTTGTTAACGCAGGAGAATATTTTTCATGTTAGATGAGGTTTTTTGTCATCCTTCTGCTTGTATGAAAGAGAATTATGGCATCTATACCTTCTTTCCCTAGATTGAATAACAGCATTTAAGTTTGCTATAGCAATACGGTTGAATTGCAGAATTTACATATTTATCTGAATCATAGCTTGCAAATTTTAGATAAATTTGCAAGCCACTCGGAGTGCTTTTTCATAACTAATTTTACTGAACTTACTTTCTTTTTAAAACAAAAAAAACAATGAGAAGTTATCTGCCTAAAGGGCGAAATTATCGTACCATTCTGCCTCAGTTAAATTACAAAAGTATTCGTTTGAGAGTAGACAATTACTGCTTAAAAATACGCGGTAGTAAACGTGCAGTTCCTTTAGAGAGACCCGAGCATAGGCATATTCTGTGGAGTTCGCTGGGTAGTTTCATCGGCATTGCAGCCACAGCTTATTTATCGGTGAAAACTGGCGCTCCTCTACTAATGGCTCCCTTTGGTGCTACCAGCGTCTTGATTTTTGGTGTACCTGATAGTCCCTTAGCACAACCGCGTAATGTAATCGGCGGTAATTTTATCGCGGCTCTAGTTAGCTTGACGATTTTGCATCTTTTTGGTGCGGAACCCTGGGCGATGGGAATGGCTGTGGCAACTGCTATTGGCATGATGCAGTTCACAGGGACATTGCATCCACCTTCGGGAGCTGTTGCATTAGTCGTAATGATGACGAAGGCACAGTGGCAGTTTCTGCTAACCCCGGCACTTGAAGGTTCTATTATTTTGGTACTCTGTGCAGTAGTTTTTAACAATCTTGCTCAAGACAGGACGTATCCTAAGCACTGGTTTTGAGCAGTCTGAATCTCTACATGAGTAGTGGTAGAAAGGGTCGGGTTAACTAAGGATCGGAGGTTGATTAACCTCCGATTTTTTGCGTAGGGGCTTTTCTTGTGCCATTCTTCGGCGTTGCTGAATAGTGGGAGGAATCAAGCAGGAATCGGGACATCTCCAAATCTCAAGTAGTGAAGTAACAAGCGGATTGAATGTCTCAGCATCTCTTGGGATTTGGAATAACACAATGTTTTGCGATGTAATCGTGCTAGATAGTGCCGCAAACGTGTATTCTCACCTTCGACTCGTGTCATGTAGGTTTTGCTCACAATCTGATCTCCCAATGGAATAAATCCTGGATAAACACTCCAACCATCAGTGACATAGAAATAACATTGCCATGCTCCAACGATTGCCCACAACGGTGCAAACGTCTTTGCACTATGGTCACCTAACACCCAACCTAAAATGCCTGCTCTAAAGTGGTCTACCGCTGTCTACAGCCAGATTTTGTTTTTTTAGCCCCGACAAAGGTTTCCAGTTCATCAAGTTCACCGACTTGTGGAACCACTTCAGGATCATACGCATCAGGCAGGTGTTCTCCAACCTGTTTGACCCAGTAGATGACAGTCGTATGGTGAACACCTGTCACTCGTTCAATCCCTCGAAAGCCCATGCCATTGACATACATCCGTAAGCATTGCTGCTTGATGTCGTCACTGTATCCTTGAGCCATAGTGTAGCGCTCGATAAACTGACGGCGACAACTAACACAAATGTAATTTTGCTTACCCCTTCTCTTGCCGTTTTTACGGATATGAGTAGATTGACAGTCTGGGCATTGCATCAAAACCGACCCTAATTCATCCCTCTATTATGCAATGCCCATTCTTCTACTGTTTGACCCTGAGATAGCCTTCCCTAAGAAGGATCGTCTATAAATCAGCGCCGTCCCTCTGGCAGAGGATCTAGATGAAGGCGATCGCTAATATTTGTAGTGGGTTGTGGAAAGTCTGGGTTAGGTGAAATAGCACTTTACTTACTTCTGCTGGGTTGAGTAGTTTGGAGACTTGAAGCTATGCGCTGGGAATTCGGTCGTAAAAGCAGCAACGTTGAGGACAGACGCGGGGGTGGGGTTTCTGGGCCTGTGGTAGGGGGCGGGATTGGGACAATCCTTTTGGCAGTGATTGTTGCTCTCTTGGGGGGGGATCCCGGTGCAGTGTTGCAACAAGGACAAGAACCAGCGCCAAGCGATCGCACTTCTTCCCAGTCTCCTCGAACACAATCATCTGCTGCGAACGATCGCATGGCTGATTTCGTTTCGGTTGTCTTGGCGGATACGGAAGATACATGGGGTACGCTGTTTCGCCAAAACGGAGAAAACTATGTCGAGCCGAAGTTAGTTCTCTTCTCAAATTCGGTACAGTCGGCTTGTGGTTCTGCAAGTTCGGCAGTTGGGCCGTTTTATTGCCCCGCCGATCAAAAAGTCTACATTGACTTAAGTTTCTATCAGGATTTGAAGTATAAGCTCAACGCACCCGGAGACTTTGCCCAAGCGTATGTAATTGCTCACGAGGTTGGGCATCATGTGCAGAACTTAATGGGAATTTCGAGTAAAGTTCGTACATTACAGCGTCAAGCTAGTCGCGCAGAGGCGAATCAACTTTCAGTCAGGTTGGAGTTACAAGCAGACTGTTTTGCTGGCATCTGGGCGCATCATGCTAATCGTTCCCGGCAAATTCTGGAGGAAGGCGACGTTGAAGAGGCGCTGAATGCTGCTAGCAGTATTGGCGACGATCGCTTGCAGAGTCAGTCTAAAGGGCGTGTTGTCCCAGATTCTTTTACTCACGGTAGTTCAGCGCAGCGAGTCCGCTGGTTCAAGCGGGGGATTCAGACAGGGGAACCTGCACAATGCAACACCTTTGCAGCAGCAAATCCCTAAGAAAATAGGGTGTTGGAACTTTAGTAGGAAGCGATCGCAATCTCCAAAGCGCGATCGCTTTTTTATTCATGGTTGCGATCGCGCTTTGGAGCTTATCGATGGCAAAGACGATAAAATTCTGTCATAGCGGCAACGATACCGAACTCAAGGTGATGACAACAGCGATTCCTTCATCCCTTACCCTCGAAGAATTCCTAAAACTGCCAGAAACTAAACCTGCCAGTGAATTTATTGGCGGTCGAATTCACCAAAAACCGATGCCTCAAGGCAAACACTCTCGCCTACAACTTAAATTTTGTGATGCTGTCAATGCAGTTGCAGAAACTCCACGAATTGCCTTAGCGTTTCCAGAATTACGCTGTACATTTGGTGGGCGCTCGATTGTTCCAGATGCTTCTGTATTCCTTTGGGAACGAATTCCTTTTGAAGCGGATGGCGAAGTACCGAATGCTTTTGAAATTTATCCGGATTGGACGATAGAAATTCTCTCACCCGAACAGAGAGCTACTAAAGTCATTAGTAACATTTTGCACTGCCTTAAATATGGCACTCAGTTAGGATGGTTAATCGATCCAGATGAGCGGTTAATTTTGGCATTTATTCCAGGACAGGAACCTGTCGAGTTAGCAGGAAGCGCTCGCCTACCAATCCCAAAATTCCTCGCTTTGGATTTAACCGTTGATCGAGTCTTTGGATGGCTTAGAGTTGGTTGATTGGTACTGAACTCTGCATCATACTCAATTGACACTATACATAAGCGCGATCGCTTCCGGCACGTTACGCGATCCCAATCGGGTGATGCTGAAACCAACAGATACCATAATATTGAAGAGCTATGCGCCGTCTACTTTGAAAGATTAGGTTCCACAACATTTGGGAAATTTTGAAAATTGCGCCGCACCCAGTCCATACCCACTTCATTATTGAGTTTAATTTTCTGAGGCGTATTCGGATAAATTTTACCCAAAATATCAGCATCTTGATCAACTACCACCTTGCCAAACTTGAGATATGTCCTGCCAAATAGCTTAAAGGCAGGGTGCTTAGCTTGACCAAATAGCAAAATGTAAGTCCTTGTGCGGTTCTCGGCTTCTGGGATAAAGATGTGACACTGGACTACTTTACCTAATGGCATTTCACCATGAAAAATCACCAGAGATGGGAAGTAGTTTTCCAGGTGGGCTTTGATGCTTGTCGGGAGTAGGAATAAATCGAGTTTTCTCAGCTTTTCTGCCAAGCTGTAAGGGGCGGTGGGCATATCATAAAAGGCATGGGAATGATACCCATTGTCAATGAATTGATGAAATTCCACATTGGTAACTCGGAATAATTCCTGGTGAGTACCGTTTTGGTGATTATAGTCGTGCATATTCAGCAACATAGTCAGCAAATCGGTCTCTACACTTGTATCTGCGGTATGCCCGACAAAGTAGTAGGTATCTGCAATGTCATTCAGGACTGCGGGAATCGGCACTTTTGGCTCGTATCCGCCGTAAGACCAGATGAAATCTCCTTGAATTGTTAACTCTAACGGTTTCAGTTGAGGCAACGTTTTCTTTTCCGTTCCCGGCAAAACGGTGCATCCTTCTGAATCAAACGGCAAGGCATGAAACGGGCAGACGACAGTACTCGTACCATCCGTGTGTGCTTCGCACCATCCTTCTGACAACATTGCTCCCATGTGAGGACAGGCATTGGGCAGGGCATGGATTCCTCCAGCAGCGTTTTTCCACATCACATAATCATTACCATACAGAGAAATCTTCCGAGGTTGGTTCACTACCAACATCGACTTGTGCGCCAACAACCAAGGCGCACCGAAAAGCATAGACTGCATAATGTTCTCCGGTAGAGATAAAATTGTGAATAATCCGTCGTGTTTTCAGAATATGACAGAATATTCACATTCGTCAAGAAGTCTGCGCCGTCAACCCAAACAGCAGCGAGGTAAAGAACGGGTCGAAAAAATCTTGGATGCAGCAGCGGCAGTGTTTGACGAAGTGGGCTATGAAGCGGCAACCACCCATCTGATTGCAGCCAAAGCGGGGACGGCAATTGGGTCTTTGTATCAGTTTTTTCCCGATAAAGCTGCCATTTTTAAGGCGATGGAATTACGCCATACCGAGCGGGTTAAGGCCTTGTGGTCAAGCGCAGATACACCAGAGATGGTTCGATTACCACTCCGACAGATGATCAAGGGATTGGTCAGCGCGATCGCAGAGATGTTTGAACAGCCTGTGTCACGGGTGGTGTTTGTGCAGTTTTTTATATCCCGCGAAATTTTCCAGTCGATCGATGAAAGCATGACCCAGGAAGCAATTGACTTTATGGCTGGTCTCTTAAAGCAAAGAAATTCGGCATTAAGTAAGGCGCAATGTAGTCTATTGGCAGAGGTTTGCGTCCACAGCAGTAATGCTGTCATTCTGTCGGCACTTCGGAACCCAGATCAACAACATCGTCAAGAGTTGGTGCAGCAGATTGAGGACTTGTTGGTGTCATATTTAGAGCCGTATGTAGGGAACGCTCAGTTGGACAATGTAATGAAAGTAATGAAGTGTCTGCATTGTCAATCGGAGCAGCTATCTAAAAACGGGTATCGAAGGGGGAAGCAGTGCTATCGCTGTAAGGAATGTGGGAAACAGTTTGTGGAGAATTCTCAGCGTTTCTGACCCCCGTTCGCTAGCAGTATCAATCGCCCTGACTTCACACCCAAAAAAAGCGATCGCTATCTTTATTCATGGTTGCGAATTGCCACCAATCCCAAAATTCCTCACCGTTGATCCGGTCTTTAGATGGCTTAGGGTAGGCTGATGAGCGATGAATGCATCAGTATGGGCGATCGCACTAACAGACACCTACCATAAAAAGCAACCTACGGCAAAATAAGAGGAAGGTTAATACGGTCGCGGCTATGTCTAAAAGCAAAAAGCACAATCTCAAATGGCTCAAAGAAACCTTAGAGCTAAAAGAAGACCATAACTGGAAATCAAAGCCAGGAACTCGGATCTTCGTAGCAGGACGAGGGGCGTTGCGCTTCGATGTCCCTGAGGATTGGCATTTTGAGCCGGATGAGAAGTCATTCCGGTTTTTAGACCAAAAGCCACCCAACGATGATGCTCGCTTAGAAGCTTCCTTTAATTTACTCCCACCTGGAAACTGGAAAGATTTTCCCTTGGTTCCGTTATTAAAGAAGGTAGTTAAAGATGATGAACGTCAGCCGATCGAGCGAGGGGAAATTATTCAACTCAAGCGTCAAACTGCCCGCATTGTTTGGACTCAGTTCAAATTTATTGACCCAGAAGAACACCGCGAAGCTTATTCCCGAACCTGTATTGGCCTAGGTTCTGGTGTTCAGTGTCTGATTACTTTTGACTACTGGGTGGACGATGCAGATCGCCTAATTCCTGTATGGGATACGGTTATGGAATCGTTAGTGCTAGGGCTTTATATCCGCGATCCTCGAACCGGACTGGCATTACCCGACTAGAGGTTGGGGGATCTAAATTCTCAAACTGTGATGGCAAGAAAAGTTTGCGATCGCTTTGTTCATTCCGAAGAGCGATCGCGCTGGTGCCTACGTGCAGCTAATAACCAACCTACAGCAGCTATCTATTAGGCTGTAGTCTGGGTGTGTACGACATTGTACAGATGAAATTCGTTTCGGGCTAAACCTTCCCAATACGGTTGCTCTGGGTTGAAACCAGGTTGCTTGAGAATTGCTTCAAACGCTTCCCTGCTCTCCCATTGACCGTAGTTAAACATTCGAGTACCATCTAGACTTCGATGAAAGGTAGCTGAGAGTAACCCCGGTGATTTGCTCATTGCACGTTCTAATTCAGCAGAGGTTCGTTTAACCATCTCAGGTTGATTAACTGGCATCATGCGGAATTCAGCAAGGTGCGTCACGCGATCGCCTTGGGCAATTTCAACTTCTGCCGATAGCGATCGACTGGCAGTTACTTCCAGTAAGAGTGAATCAGGCGGGAAGAATTCACTAAACACTGTTGGACGAGGCAAGCTGCGGTAATCAAATTTGGGATTCCATTGGCTATAAGTAAAAACTCGCACTCCATCTAAACTACGATGCACGCTGGCTGATACGAAGAAAGGATTGTCAATCCAGGATTTGATTTGTTCTTGGATAACTGCCTCAATCAAGGCTGACTGATGGCGCTCTGCAACAGTGTACAGGTCTAGCCCAACGAGCGCAGTATTAGTCCGGTCAATCTGTACCATAGTTTTATGCTCCTAACCAGTCAACACATGATGATTGTGCTTCAATGTTATGAATTAGTTGATGAGAGTGAAGACTACCTCGTGAAGCGACATTTGAAACTCATTGTTGGCAAGTGAGCGCATCACCATGAGAGGCTCAGCCATCGGAGGATTCGCGTTCATCTTGGCATACAATTCTTGGGAACTCCACAGCCCATAATTGATTGCGCGGGCACCATCAAGACTTCGATGAAAGTGTGTTGTAATTAATCCTGCTTGTCCTGAGATTTGCCGTATCGCTTCTGCGGTAGCTTCTAAAAAGCGAGGTTGATTAGCAGGATCTTTCAATCTAAACATACCGAAGTTGATGAGTTCCGGCATGTTCGCTGTGACTTGCATTTGACTGTCTGCTGGCTCACTCATAAAAATGTCGTAAAGATGGGAGTCTGGAGCAAAGAAGCCAGTAATCTTAGTCGCTAGAGCGATATCGCGGTTATTGATATAGGCTTCATAACTAGCTTGATTTTGCCACTGCACATAATTGACAACACGCAACCCATCCAAGCTGCGATGAATTGCATTTGCAATGTATCCAGGTTGCTGTTTAAGGATGTCGTGAGTGTAGGCTATCAAACTATCTATCAATAACCATTGTTGGTCGGGTTGGGTAACAAAAATATCTAGTTCTGCCAGAACTGGGTTGTCCTTGAATACGGTAAGCATTTAGATGATTCCTTTGTACTGACTAAGGCTGATTGGTCAAACCGAAACGCAACGGATTGCCCAACCGATAATACAGAGTCTGCTTACTGACGTATAGTCGATTTTTGCAGCTTTAGAAGATTCTTGCTATTTCTGAAGAAATTGTTTCGGTGTAACTCCAGTGAGGCGCTTAAAGTGCCTGCCAAATTGACTTTGACTGGCAAAACCAACTTTCAAGGCAATATTTGCAATACTGTGCTGCTCCTGCATCATTAATTCCTGAGCGCGTTCAATCCGACGTTTAATCACATATTGGTAAGGAGAGTAACCTGTAGACTGCTTAAACAGTCGGGCAAAATGATACTGACTCATACCGAGTTCGGTGGCGATCGCTTCTAAGGAAACATCTTCAGCTAGATGAGCCTGGATATAGTCGATCGCCTGTTGCAATTTATGGCTAGGCAAACGACCTGAGTAAGATCGTATTTCTCGCCTTCGAGTTGAATAGTGCCGTAATAGATGAACAGCTAATGCATTTGCCATCGATTCTGCATAAAGGCGATCGCTTAACCCGTCTATTTCTAGTTCGGTTTTGAGTGCCAAACCAATTTGCTGGATCAAAGGATCGCAAATCTTAAGCTGTGGCGCAACTTGAGCATCGTCTGCATCAACCGATTCGTATAGGGCAGAAGTAAACAGCTTCGGTTCAAGGCGAAGTAACAAGAATTCCGCATCAGTATCCCAAAACAGTTTGCGATGTAGATAGGGAGGTGTAATCATAATGTCACCTTCAGCCAGACGATTGCTGCTGCGTCGCCCATCTATCGTTCGTTCTAACTGAATCGGTTGACCAAGATGAATACTGAGGAGATAATTCGGAAGGCAACACTCAGACTCCTGATTAGCGGGTTGATGATGGTGTTCAACCTGAAGAATATCTGAGACAATGTCTTGACTTCGCAAAATTGGCGATCGCGGCACAACCTGTAAGACAGCATTTTTTTGGTAGAGTCTTGGTTCATGCACTCTCTTCTAGCACTTGTGCCGTACTGTCATTAGACCTCCTGCATGAATCAGGAAGCATATGCCAGTTCATAGTTGAGTAGCCCAGCAATCAAGTTTAAGCGCAAACCAAATCGTTTCCTACGGTTACGATAGCGCCCTGAAAAGATGCGAAAAATCTTGAAGCGACGAATTACATGCTCAACCCGCACTCGCAGTCGTGCTAACGCGCGGTTATGCTGCTTTTCTTCTGCTGGCAACGGTTGCTTGCGTGGTTTCTTGGTGGGTGTACACGCGCCCCGATGCAGTTTGGCGAATCCGGGAAGAGCCTCGAAGAGCTAAACACACTTGTGACGTTACAAACGGCAAGCGACTTCGCTTGAGTACCTTAAAGTCATGGGTTCTGCCCGTATCCACTGCGGTACAAATGACTTGCCCACTGTCATAGTCCACCAGCAGTTGAGCCTTCAAGGTATGACACTTCTGCTTGCTACTCTCCGTAGCGCTTCTGTTTTTTTGGGGCGTTCAATCTCCATCTCGCCCACATCTACCACCCACACGTTCCACTCCCAGCCCGGTTGATACAACTACCGTTGGCTTGGCAAGCGAAACTTGCCACTTTTGATCAGCAGGTCTTCCACCTTGTGGATAATCCGCCCCACCGTTGTCTCGTGCAAACCCCAACTGGCTCCAATGTGAAACTGACTCCGATACTCTCGCCAATACTCCAATGCCACCAGCAGTTGGTCTTCCACTCTCAGCTTCGGCTGTCCTCCACGCCTTCCTTGACGCTCTAGGTGCGGGCGTAGCACAGTGACCATCTCGGCAAAAGTTGCACGGCTGACACCACACAATCGCTTGAACTCACCTGCTGAAAGCGGTTGTAAGTCTGGATACGGCATAGCACTTCTGAGGCTTCGATACGGTTTCACTCTAATTGTGCCGCCTGCGATTACAAACTGGCACACTATCTTCCGATTCGTGCAGGAGGTCTAATGATTATCCACCCTATTCAACGGTGTACTACAAATATCCGCAAGTGGCGCTTCGGACGGGAGTTGGAAGCGCATTCACGATCATCTCGTTCAATGGGTCAGGGTTGATGCCAATCGCAACAGCAACCCAACCGCGGCGAGTCTGGATTCCCAAACCGTTCCTACTTCTGTCATGGTTCACCAAGCCGTTGGCTATGATGGCGGCAAAAAAATTAAAGGTCGCTTTCCGCTTTACTCTGGTTGACACATTGGGATTGTTGATTGTCGTGCAGGTGGTTGCAGCCAGTGTGCCCGAACGAGAAGGAGCCAAGCAATTGCTCGCAACGTTGAACCAAGAACGTCACCGGGTTCCTCAACTGACTCGAATTTGGGTCGATGGTGGGTTTTCGGGAGAAGCGTTTCTACATTGGGTCATTGATACCTTCCGTTGGCTTTTAGAGGTGGTTCTGCGACCAGAGGGCGCTCAAGGATTCGTCCTACTTCCTAAGCGTTGGACTGTTGAACGCACTTACGGTTGGCTGCATTGGTGTCGTCGCTTAAATGTCGATTATGAGCGAATCCCAGCTTCCTCAGAAGCGTTCATTTATATCGCCATGAGCCGACTGATGCTACGCAGACTTGCCTGACCCTTTATGTACTCTCTCCGTCTTTCCAAACATCCTCTGACATCCTCAAATATTGAATAATAGTGTTGACAATAGTTATCGATGAAGCCGACTGTATTTACTGCTTCTCTACGTGGCGTAACCATTGCTGTTACTTACTGTTTCTGGTTTTCTTCCTGATTATCCTCTCCCCCTAGTAACAAAAGAGGGATTACACTAAGGCAGACAACGACTACCTCTCCATTTTCTTCATTCTCTTTTTTCTCTCACCAATGAATCAGCCCTGCCCTGTTCTGGAGCTTGCCTAGAGGGATTGGGTGTTACAGGCGTTGGAGCAAATTTAAGCCGTGGGTATCGGTGCCGCAGGTGCTGAACAAACCATAAGTGGCAGCGAGCTGTTCCACCTCCTTGGTTTCTCTAGCACTGGTTTGCCAAGGGCTAGGGTTGTTGTAGGCGTAGTAGGTTTCAACGCCGTCAATGCCTGCCTCAGCGGCAGCAGGGATAAGTTTTGCAGCAGGAAGGCGGTAGCGGGCTGGATGAGCCAACACGGCAAAACCACCCGACTGATGGACGGCGGCAATCACATTGGCAGCGTCAGCATCGCTTCCCTTGGGTGCAGAGCCTTTCAGATATTGCTTCATCGCAGAGTGTTCTGGATCGAAAGCATAGCAAAGGATGTGGACTTCTGTGTTCAGCAGGCTAGAGGTGATTTCGGTGCCGATCCACAAGTGGGGTAAGTGGGCGGAATCAGGATTCGTGTAGGTGTTTTGCAGCCAGTATTGAGCCTCTTTGAAACCGCCAATCGTATGGTGATCGGTGATCGCCAGCCCTTTAAGACCTATCGCGATCGCCTGTTCCATCAACGCACTCGGTGACAAACGACCATCCGAGTAGACGGTGTGCATATGAAAGTTATAGGAGTGCGGACAACTATCAGCCTGAATCGTCTCAAAGACTTGCCTGAGTGCTGTTGTATTCTGGGCTGGTGGCTGGGATGAAGCAGAAGATTGAGCAAGATTGATCGCCATAACCGCCGAGTAGCTGTGCGCGTTCGTTGACAATTGTTAACATATACCCTAACAAAACTAAAGAGGAATTGCGTTGGGACATTCTATGTGTATTCCATGCTGAAAGTCGCCTTTGGCAAAAATTTTCTGCCTAAGTCGGCGACCATTGGCGGGCAGTTTCATTTAAATATTCAGTTTGAAGTTTCTAGCGGCTTAACCGTTCTATTTGGGCCATCTGGCTGTGGCAAGAGTTCGACATTACAAGCGATCGCAGGGTTGTTGCGTCCGGACTGGGGCCGGATTGAAGTGGCGGGAACAATCTTCCTGGATACTAAAGAGCGTTTGAACTTGCCAGCGCACCGGCGAAATGTCGGTTATGTCTTCCAAAACTGCGCCTTATTTGGGCATTTGAACGTAGCGGAAAATATTGGCTTTGCTCTCAACCGCTGGCAACGGCACCGGCGGCAGCAGCGCGTTCGCGAATTGGTAAATTTGTTAGAACTTGAGGATCTGGTACATCAACCCGTGCAGAAGATTTCTGGTGGGCAAGCTCAACGAGTAGCGATTGCGCGGGCTTTAGCTCCCTACCCTAAAATTCTGCTTCTTGATGAACCTTTCAGCGCCCTCGATGATGATTTGAGAGCAACCCTCCGAACCGAGTTGAAAACCATTCAACGTCAATTTAACTTGCCGGTTGTCCTGGTGACTCATTCACGAGCCGATGCCCTGGAACTCGCCGATCGTTTAGTAATCTTGGCAGCAGGACAAGTTGTTGCAGTCGGTCAGGCGGAGCATTTGCTCGATTCCCGTTCCTATTCTATTCCGGGGAAATTCCAGTGGGGTTAGAGGAAAGTGATGAGTGATGAGTGTTGAATTAAGAGAATTATCTTAACTCAACACTCGAAACTCATTAGTCATAAATCTCCTTGGTTGCGGATTTTCCAAGCCATTTCCAGCACTTGAGTCCAGCGCTTTTGTAACTGTTTGGGCGTGCATCCGAGTGTTTGAGCAATCTCCCGCTCGTTGACTTGAGCTTGTTTTAACTGCAATAGCTGCTGCTGTTCCAGAGAAAGTTGATTCCAAAACGCTTCCCACTGCTGAGAAGAGAGTCCCAGCTTTTGGTCGAGATCGGCTCCCAACCATTGATGTACCAGCTTCCAGTTATTTTGACGAGAGAATTTTTCCACATGGTACTTAAAGCGCTGTTGCAAGTAGTCGCGCTGACGTGCGGTTAAACCCAGGATTTCGTCAATCTCTGGTGCGGAGAGGTCTTGCAGCTTTAACACCAGGTAATTGACACAGTCCTCTTGACCTTGAGCTTGCAGGTATTCCATCAGTTCAGCAACGACGCGATCGCGCAACACTGCTTCCGCCGGATCAATCGTATCGGCAACCAATTGCGATCGCAGCTGGTGCATCGCCGCTGACCGACTTTGCGTGTCCGCATCTTCACCTCTGGGAAACTCAATCGCCTTCTCAATATCCATGCTCGTCTCAGCAGGCTGGCGGCGAGCAAACCCCTGTGCCCTCAACACAATCAGCTGCTGGCTGGTGCCATTCGGTAAATTGATGCGACGCTTGGCATACTGTTCGCTGAATGCCATATACTCCGCCAGTTCCAGTTGAGTGCGGGGAGTGTAGTCTATTGTCAGCTCGTTTTCCCGCCGGAAAGCTTTGATTGACTCGGCGTAAAACTCTTGCAAGAAGTCCTCAATCAGGTTGTAGCGGGCTTGAAAACCTAACTGAGAGTTGGGCGACACTACATAGCGATAAACCATCGCGCTGAGGTTGCTGTGCAGTTCAACCCGACCCCGCTTAGAACCCAGCCGGTAGTATGACAGACACTTTTGCAACCGATGCCGTCCCAGATTTAACTGCCAAGAGCGAACCTCGCCAGAAGTCTGGATGCGCGGACTCTTGCTGCAAATCCGCTGTACCTCTAGAGCGATCCGGTTAGCGATCGCCTGAACGTGCAATGACGTCGTTTTGATTTCAGTCCGCAATTCCTCTAACAACAGGCCGGTCATCGTTTCCACGTCGATTCCCAACAGTTGCTCGGTCGAGTGGCATAGATTTTCAGAAGATTGGCTGAGAGAATTAATAGTTGTCATGGTGAAAGCCCCTGGTAGCGACAGTATTCAAAGTCAACAAGAGCCACTGAGAACGGTTCAAAAGTTTTGTCTCCCTTCAGGCAGCGCCTGCGATTGACCGTCTCAACTCTCTATATATAGACTGTAGGGGCTGATTGTTAGACACCGGACAGCGGGTGTGTTACTACTCTCAGCTCACTATGGGTCATCTCTACGCTCTCTCCCCATTCCATCTGACCTAAAAGAAGCACTAACCCTTGCTGTATCTGGGCTTGCGCCCCTCAAACTATCGACGCACAAGTGTTGTCGCAAAGCGGTAGGAGCTGGTGTTGAGTGGACAATCCAGGAAGTGGATTGCTGGTAGGGTTATCGTCCGAATTCCCTAGTGCCGAGGCTGTAGTTAATTGTCTTTAGTTCGCAAAGGGATTTTAGATTAGCGATTGGGGATTTTGGATGTAAAAGCTTTAACTCAATCTTTAATCTTTAATCTTTCATCTAAAATCAACTGACCGATGTCGCCCAAGCCGTTGCAGCCTCCCATCCCAGACCGCGCCGGACGATGACAGGTTCCTCATCTGTCAAATCTAAAATTGTGGAAACCCCATCTCCTGGTTCCGAGCCAATGTCCACAATCAGATCGACTAGCTTGTCTAGCTGGTCAAACAATTTTGCCTTCTCCAACCCTAGGGTTGGGGCGTTGCCATTCTCATCCACGAGGTGCGCTGAGGTGGAAATAATCGGATTGCCTAATGCCTGCAACAGCGACTGGCACACTGTATGCTCCGGAACCCGAATACCCGTCGTTTTGCGCTTAGGACTCATCACCAGCTTCGGCACTAATTTGGTGGCGGGTAGCAGAAACGTGTAAGTCCCAGGAATTAAATTCCTCATAATCCGATAAGCGACATCACTGACGATGGCATATTGGGCAATGTTGGACAGAGACGGACACAGGAACGTCAGGGGCTTATCATTAGATAGCTGCTTAAGGAGCCTCACACGCTCCACCGCTGACTTGACATTTAGGTCACAGCCAATCGCGTAGACAGTATCAGTGGGATATAGCATCACAGCGCCTGCTCTTAGGGCACCTACTATTTGTTCTATTCCACGAGTTTGCGGTGTATCAGGATGGATATTGTAGATTGTCGCCATAATGCAGAATCCAGAACTGAGACTACAGAATTCAGAATCCAGAATTTTTCCTGACTCCTGATTACTCCTTATGAACAAGCTAGCGTATCTAGAATGTCCAACAGGAATTGCCGGTGATATGTGCCTGGGGGCACTTGTAGATGCGGGAGTTCCCCTAGATTATTTGATAGAAAAGCTCAAGAGGCTGGGAATTTCCCAAGAATACCAGTTACGAGCCGAACACGTTCACCGGAACGGTCAGCAAGCTACTAAATTTCACGTAGATTTGAGCGATCGCGATCGCACCGATTTAAATCACCACCCCGAACATCACCGGCAAAATGGTGGGCATCAGCATCCCGATGGCGATCGGGTTCATTTTCATTCCCCGACGCGGCATCTACCAGAAATTGTCCAGTTGATTGCAGCAGCAGAGTTTCCGTTACGAGTACAAGCGTCCAGTTTGGCAGTGTTTCAACGGCTGGCAGACGCAGAAGGAGCGGTTCACGGCATTCCCCCAGAAGAAGTTCATTTTCATGAAGTCGGGGCGACTGATGCCATTGTAGATATTGTCGGCACTTGTCTGGGCTTGGATTGGTTGGGGATTGACGAACTATACTGTTCGGCACTCCCCACTGGTGGCGGGATGGTTAGAGCAGCTCACGGTCAGCTAGCGGTGCCGGTACCGGCTGTATTAAAGTTGTGGGAATCGCGCCAGGTGCCAGTTTATAGTAATGGCATCGATCGGGAACTGGTGACACCGACTGGAGCAGCGATCGCTTGTACGCTTGCCACCGGCTTTGGATCTCCACCCCCCATGACGATCCAGCGGGTTGGAAATGGTGCCGGTTCCCGTCAGTTACCGATTCCCAATATTCTGCGCCTCTGGATTGGTGAGGGTGTGGAGACGCGATTTGCTTCTCAACAAGAGTCGGGATTCCTTCAGCCTTCCGAAAGCCCCTCTTTAGAAATAATTTCGGTGCTGGAAACCCAAATCGATGACTTGAGTCCCCAAGCCATCGGCTATGTGTTTGAGGCACTGTTTAACGCCGGTGCGGTGGATGTCTTCACGCAACCGATTGGGATGAAAAAGTCTCGTCCTGGCATTTTGCTGACGGTTATTTGCCATCCCGAACAAATATCCGCTTGCGAAGCGATCTTATTCCGAGAAACGACGACACTCGGCATCCGGCGTCAGACACAGCAACGCTCAATTTTGCAGCGAGAAATTCAACAGGTTCAGACAGAATATGGCTTCGTTCGCGTCAAGGTTGCCTGGACGGGGCATCCTAACCAGAAAGCGATCGCGAATGTGCAGCCAGAATACGAAGATTGTGCCGAATTAGCGAAGGCAAATAACCTTCCCTGGCGCGAGGTGCATCAACTGGCGCTCAATACCTGGTATCTCCAGAACAGTCGCAATACTTGAATTTGCTGCCAGCAAGACCCAGATACCTAACTAGATTTCTGGAATTGCCAAACCCATTCCTGTATTACGACTGGTTTGAAAATCACGTAAGGAAAATCCTGATGTATCGAATTAAGCAAGTGCCCTTAGCGATCGCGATCGCCATTGCTAGCCTCGTGGCGCTATTGACCATTAGCGGTTTCCTCGGCACTGCTGCGAACTCTCAGCCACCTCAACCAACTTCGGAAATCACTACAACTCAAGGGATAGACCTAGGGCGTTCTTTCCGAGAACTGGGCATTGAAGGGTCAATTGTGGTTTATGACCAAAATAAAAACCAATTCTACGAACATAACGCGCCTCGAAACTCAACGGCATTCTTCCCCGCTTCAACCTTCAAGATTTTCAACGCACTTGTGGCATTGGAAACAGGGGTGATTCGAGATGAGGTGACTGTTTTAACCTGGGACGGCATTCAGCGTAACATCGCAGCTTGGAACCGAGACACCAACCTGCGCCAAGGTTTCAAAGACTCAACGGTTTGGTTCTACCAAATTTTGGCTCGGAAAATTGGGCACGAACGGATGCAGAAATTTATCAATCAAGTCGGCTATGGAAACCGTCAAATTGGGACATCTGAGCAAATCGATCGATTTTGGTTAGATGGCCCTTTAAAAATTACGCCCAAACAAGAGATTGAGTTCCTGCAACGTCTCTATCGCGGCGACTTACCCTTTTCCCAACGCAGCTTAGATTTGGTCAAAGATATTATGGTGCGCGAACAAACTCCAGACTATGTGCTGCGCGGAAAGACGGGCTGGGCGGACAGTACGAATCCTGAGAATGGCTGGTTTGTGGGATATCTGGAACAGAACAAAAATGTTTATTTCTTTGCCACAAATATGGATATACGAAATGATAACGATGGCGTCAATCGCATTGAAATTACCCGGCGCAGTCTTAAAGCCATAGGACTACTTTGATTTTCTTTAAAAACAGTCTCTTAGACGATTTATCGCAATTCTATTTGAGCTGTGAGGCAATCCTTCAGATCCCGGACTTCTTTAAGAAGTCCGGGATCTCGCCTTCGCGAATTATTTAAGACTGCTATATCAGTAGCGTTACTTGCACTCAGCTAACCTTTAGACTCTAAAATAGTCCTCGCTTGATCGAGCCTAGAACCAATCATGACCCTAACCTCCTCAATTAACAACACAACTCGGCTGCAACTCGCCCCTCTAGAAATTCCGACTCGTTTGCTGCTGGGTCCAGGCCCATCCAATGCCCATCCCGCTGTCCTTCAGGCGATGAATACCCCTCCGGTGGGGCACCTCGATCCAGCATTTCTGGCACTGATGGACGAAATCCAGATGTTGCTGCGCTATGTTTGGCAGACAGAAAACCCCCTCACCATTGCAGTCAGCGGGACGGGAACGGCAGCAATGGAAGCAACCATTGCCAACGTTACCGAACCCGGTGATGTGGTTCTAGTGGGCGTTAGCGGGTACTTTGGCAACCGCCTCGTGGATATGGCAGGACGATATGGTGCGGATGTGCGAACGATTACCAAACCTTGGGGGCAAGTGTTCCCTATAGACGAACTCCGAACCGCCTTAGAAACTCATCGCCCTGCGATTCTGGCTTTAGTCCATGCCGAGACCTCCACGGGGGCACGCCAACCGTTAGAAGGAGTCGGTGACCTCTGTCGTGAATTTGATTGTCTGCTATTAGTGGATAGTGTGACCAGTCTGGGGGGCGTCCCCTTGTTTCTGGATGAGTGGAAGGTTGACTTAGCTTATAGCTGTAGCCAGAAAGGGTTAGGTTGTCCTCCCGGTGCTTCGCCGTTTACGATGAGTCCCCGTGCAATTGAGAAATTGCAACAACGTGGCACGAAGGTGGCTAACTGGTATTTAGATATGACGTTGTTGAGTAAGTATTGGGGTAAAGAACGCACCTATCACCACACTGCTCCAATTAACTTGTACTATGCTCTGCGGGAAGCGTTGCGTTTGATTGCAGAAGAAGGAATCGAAAATAGCTGGACGCGCCATCAAAAGAACGTCGAGTATCTCTGGGAAAGTTTAGAAAACTTAGGACTAGCGATGCACGTTAAACGAGAGTTTCGCCTGCCAACGCTGACCACTGTTTGCATTCCAGAAGGTGTGGATGGCAAAGCGATCGCGCGTCAGCTACTCAACGAACACAATATAGAAATTGGCGGCGGACTGGGTGAACTCGCGGGTAAAGTCTGGCGTGTGGGTCTTATGGGATTCAACAGTCGTCCAGAGAGTGTGGATCGCCTTGTGGAGGCATTAAAGCAGGTTTTACCTCATTAGTTGAGGATTGAGGGTGCTAAGGAACCTGGATTAAACAACTTACACTCATTGGCGTTCTGTAAGGGCATGGCTGTACCATGCCCCTACGCAAGAAATCGGAGTCCCAGTCAATTTGTCGTGATTATGAACTTAGTACCCAGCGTCTAATCAGCCTATGGCAGCATTTTGATACCGGCTAAATTCTGATGTCAGATTTATATTTCTTGATCAACACATCTGCAATCCTATTTTGTTTTTTAGTTGCCATCTATAGCATCCCTATCTCTTCGCGAGGCAATTATTGTGAGATAGGATGCCAGAAAGAAGGATAAAAAGAAAAATGTCACAGCAGCAACTTCAATGGCAAATCCAGTCAACGGTTGAACCACCGGCGGCATTTATTGACGAAGTCAGACGCCACGCCCCAGGATTACCCGGACATTATGCCGCACAGATGTTGTGGCAACGGGGGATTCGCGATATTCAGCAATTGTCGGGGTTTTTAAATTCTCAGTTGTATCACCCGGCAAGTCCCTTTGAATTTGGGCAGGAAATGCAATGGGCTGTAGAACGATTAATAAAATCCCGTAACGCGGGGGAAAAAGTTTCCATTTGGGGAGATTTTGATGCTGATGGGATTACCGCAACATCGGTTCTCTGGGATGGACTGGGACAGTTTTTTACCCAGCAGCAGCAGCTAGTTTATTACATTCCCAATCGTTTAACGGAGTCTCATGGACTCAATGAACGGGGAATTGACGCCCTTGCCCAGGATGGAACGAAGCTAATTGTAACTTGCGACACTGGCAGCACAAATCTGAAGGAAATTGAATATGCCCATCAACTAGGGATTGATGTAATTGTCACGGATCACCACACCCTGCCAGAGGAACGTCCAGCGTTGACAGCTATCATCAACCCCCGCTATTTATCCAAAGCTCATCCGATGTTTCACCTTTCGGGTGTGGCAGTTGCCTATAAGTTAGTAGAAGCACTTTATGAAACTTTGCCGGATGTTCCCCAACAGCCGTTAGAAGATTTATTGGATTTAGTGGCAATTGGTTTAATTGCTGATTTAGTCCAGTTAAGCGGTGATTGTCGCTACCTGGCACAGCGAGGAATTTCAGTACTGCAACAGCAAACCAAAAAGCGGAATCGTCCTGGGGTTGCTCGTCTATTAGAATTGTGTCAGAAAAGTGGCGATCGCCCAACGGACATTTCTTTCGGTCTTGGCCCTAGAATTAACGCTGTTAGCCGCATTCAAGGGGATGCTTCCTTCTGTGTGGAGTTACTTACCAGCCGCGATGAGAAGCGCTGTCAGCAGTTGGCATTAGAAACAGAATTAGCCAATGCCCGTCGTAAATCATTGCAAAAAGATGTCGCCGCTGAAGTTAATAAAAAATTAAGCCAGTTGGACTTATCAACCACTAGCGTGATTGTTCTTTGCGATACGCAATGGCCTGTCGGTGTCTTGGGTTTAGTGGCGGGGCAAGTGGCGCAGGAAACAGGGCGTCCTACGATTTTGTTGAGTACAGAGGGCGACTTGAGTGAAAACGCTTTAGCACGCGGTTCCGCCCGTTCTGTGAATCAAGTCGATCTTTACCAGTTGGTGAAAGCGCAAGAACACCTCTTACATCGATTTGGCGGTCATCCCTTTGCCGCTGGGTTGAGTCTCCCAGTTGATAAGATTCCCCTGTTTACAGAAGCTGTTAACCAGCAATTGCGAGCTTCTGTGGGCACCCCAGATGGGACACCTTTAGCGCCGATTGTGCAGGCAGATTTGGTGTGTACGGTCAGTGAATTAGGAAGAGATTTATTTTGGGAACTGAAACTATTAGAACCCTGCGGAATGGGCAATCCAGCACCAAAATTGCTCATTCAAAATTGCTGGTTTGAAAATAGTTGGAATAGCAATACTCAGGACTTAAAAGGCGCAAAAGTTCAATATATCAAAACTACTTTTAAAATTCGGGATGACTCTTGCGAAACTGGGTTTTCCGGAATCTGGTGGGGACATTATAAGGAAGAGCTACCCCAAGGTAGATGCGATGCAATTGTCGAGCTTGATTTTAATAGCTACGAAAATCCTAATAAAGGGATTAGACCTCACTATGAAGTGCGGATAATTGCCGTGCGTTCTTTAGAACAGCCGCAGCAGTTAGGCACTCCGAACCAGATAGACTGGATTTTAGACTGTCGTGAGGAGTCCGCACTTGCTACTGCTGCGCTATCAGTTCTGCCAGTTCGAGAGTGCCCCAGTAGCTGGGATGAGCTGCAAGTGTGGTTCAGGCGGGCAATTCAGGCAAATCAAACCCTCGCGATCGCGTATTCTCCCCCAGAACCCGTTCCCCCCAGCCAAATCTGGCTGCAACTGTTAGGAATTGCCAAATACCTCAGTCGCACGGGTCAAGAGGCGACGTATACTCAACTGCACCAAAAGCTGGGAATTAGCGATCGCACTCTCCAACTCGGATTAGAAGCTATTTCTCATCTCGGCTTCCATGTTAAACAACTCGACTGGATGGTTCAAATTACTTGGCATTCCCAGGAAGATGCCGCTCATTCTGATTTAGGGAACGGACAATTACCGAAAGCAGAGACAGCCATCGAACAATTTATCGCAGCAGTTCAAGAAGAACAATTTCGCCAAAGGTACTTCTATGAAATTCCCTTGTCTACCATTCGAGCGATGGCTGCTCAAACTGCGGTTTATTAAAAAATGAGTCGGCGATCGCATTTGTTACTGCTGGGTAAGAGAGTGCGATCGCGACTCGCTACTGAATATTCCCCTGGTGTTCGCACTTAAAACCCCGCTGACGCCAATCTTTTATATCTACATCCTTCAGGGGAATTAATTTTGAACATTTAGGCTGATAAACCTGACTCACCATTGCCCACAACAAACTACGAGATAAGTCCAATCCTGTCTTGAAAGAGGATTCTCGATTGCCAGGAATGCCTTGTTCGGGAACAATCTCTGGCTCTACCCAAATGCCTTGAGCGCCCATGAGAATCTGTGCTAGCCACTTAGCTCGTGGTAGATGGGTACCGGAAGTAATTAGTTTGACTTTTTTTACTCCCCATTCGCGTAGAATCGGCACACTATAGTAGAAGTTACCAAAGGTGGAGTCTGCACACTTTTCTAACCAAACTTGCTCTATGGGAGCATTTTCCCGTTGAAAAATTAGCAAAATGCACGGTTCGGGAGAACCTTGAGAAATTAATATGCGGGTTTGCGGGTATTCTTTTGCAAGCTGAGCTACGTATATTTCTCTACGAATACTACCTCCTAAAACCAAATAGGCATCTACCGGACCGGACGCCGCAGAGCGCAAAGTTAGCATAATGGTTAATAACCATGTCCCCAAGATGACGCTAAAGATAGCGATCCCTGGTGTTAGAAGTTGTCGCCATCTTCTGAAACTAGCCCGCCTAGATAAGTTGATGCGATCGCGCACAGTTGAACTACCTCTGCGTTTTCCGGGCATTTTGAGAATTTGAAGGGTATTTAGCCGATGCTTAACACTACTTTAGCTAGCCAAGCGATTTTGTTGTTCTTTTACTCTGGCGGCGATTACACTTAGGTAGACAAAAATTTGCAGGGGAGTCTAGCTAAATTAGACTGTTATCCTTGTTACAGAGACGAATAAGGAGGACACTGGGCGAACTGGCACAAAATTGATGCAGCCTGGTTAATTAACCTGAGTATCTTAGAAATAGTTCGTTTCAGGCGTCACGCGGTATCTACACATTAAACCCCACCCGTTCGAGCCACCGTTCATGAATCCATCCCCAAAAAACTTTTCCTTGCTCCATGTTGCTCTCTTTGGTGGAGCGATCGCTACGACAGCAGCTTTATCTTTCTTTGGCTCCTCCGTTCGCGCTGCTCTACAGGAAAGTCCAAAATCAGTCGTCGATGAGGCATGGCAAATTGTCAACCGCGAGTATGTTGATGGCACCTTTAATCAGGTGGATTGGCAAGCAAAGCGGCAACAGCTGTTGAACAAAAACTATAATTCCCGTGAAGATGCCTATAAGGCGATTCGGGAAGCATTGGAAACCTTAGGCGATCCCTACACCCGCTTTTTAGATCCTAAACAGTACCAAGCCCTCACCAGTCAAACTTCCGGCGAACTTTCTGGCGTCGGTTTGCGCTTGGAACTGAACGAAAAGACTCAGGTTCTTACCGTCGTAGAACCCATTGAGAATTCCCCAGCAGTGAGAGCGGGACTTCAGACTGGGGACAAGATTTTGACAATTGATGGCAAAGCCACAAAAGGGATGAGTGTGGAAGCCGCCGCTAACCTGATTCGGGGTGAGGTGGGGACGAAAGTAAAGCTTAAGCTGTCACGAGACGGAAAAGGCGACTTTGATGTGACATTGACCAGAGCGCAGATTGAAATAGCAGCCGTCCGTCAGTCGGTCAAGCAGGAAGGCAAGTTGCGCGTTGGCTATATCCGTCTGAATGAATTTAGCGCTCACTCAGCAGAGCAGATGCGCCGCGCTATCCAATCCCTGAATAACGACAAAGTAGATGCTTTTGTATTGGATTTGCGGGGAAATCCGGGTGGATTATTGCACGCGAGTGTGGAAATTGCCCGGATGTGGATGGACAAAGGTGCTATCGTCCGTACCGTAGACCGCAAGGGAGACAACGAAGAATTTGCGACAAATCGCACGGCGCTGACACAGTTGCCTTTGGCTGTGCTGGTAGATGGCAACTCGGCAAGCGCCAGCGAGATTCTCTCAGGTGCGTTGAAGGATAATGGTCGAGCCACAATTATTGGCTCTCAAACCTTTGGCAAAGCGTTAGTGCAGTCGGTACATTCTCTCTCCGATGGTTCGGGTTTAGCGGTCACGATTGCCCACTACTACACGCCCCTAGGAACGGATATCAGCCACAAGGGGGTGACTCCGGATATCAAGATTGACCTGAACGACGATCAGCGAAAGCGTCTGGGGACGAATCCATCGCTGGTGGGAACTCAGCAAGATCCCCAATATGCTCGCGCGATCGCAGCTTTGGAAAACACCCGCCTTGCCCAACCCAATAAACCTCAACGGACCCGACCGATTAGCGTCCGTTAAGAGCAAAGGAAGTGAGGGCTGAGGACTGAGGGTTGAGGACTGAGGACTGAGGAAAAGAGGAAGAAGTAAGAAGAAACTGGAGAAAAATTGACTGCTTTTAAATATTTCTTTTCTTCTAGCCCAGTCCTCAATCCTCAGTCCTCAGTCCTTTTTTGTTGGTATTTTTGTTTCTCAACGGCAGCGCGAAGACCGCCTGTAATTCGAGCAACTTCTTGTGCCTGTGTTAAAAGCTAGTTGAATTCAGTCTGCTTGAGATAACCAATATCAAAGGCGACATAGAGTTGAGAACGAAGTTCGGCACAAGAAGATTTGGCGATAGAAAGAAACTGATGAAACTCTGCCCGACCACCTCGCTCGAAGCCTTCTGCAATATTAGACATTATGGAGACTGCTGCTCGTTGAATTTGCCTAGAAAGCCCAAAGTCTTTTGCAAAATCACCCTGTTGAGTGACTTTATAAATTGATTTTGTAAGGATTCTAGCTTTTTGCCAAGCAATCAAATCTTCAAATCGCTCTACTCTATCTTTCACTCGCCTATCCCCCTCTATTTCTCACTGACTCGCCTGTAAGACGCCTTCACTCCTGACTCTTGACTCCTGATTCCTGGCTCTTGACTCCTGATTCCTGACTCCTAACTCTTCACTTCTCAGTCCTCAGCCCTCAGTCCTCAGTCCTAACTCTTCACTCCTCACTTTTCTGTAGCTGGCTAACTAAGTGAACAAGTTCTGGCAAAATTAGCTGTTGGATGGCAAGTTTAACGGCATTGGTAGAACCGGGGATGGAAAATACCAATTTGGTTTGATAGACACCGGCAACGGCGCGAGATGCGATCGCCCGCGAGCCAATTTCTTGATAACTGAGAAACCGGAACAATTCGCCAAATCCAGGCAAGATTTTTGAGAGCAAGCTTTCTAGAGCGTCGTAGGTGGTATCTCTCGGCGCGATGCCAGTGCCTCCATTGAAGATCAAAGCATCCAGATCCGGGCGTTGGGCGAGTGCTTGCAGCTGCGCCCGAATCTCCTCCGGTTCATCTTTCAGAATGGCGTACTCTGAGACCGCGTGACCGGCATCTCGGAGCAACTGTTTAATCAATTGACCGCTTTTGTCGGTTTCGGGCGATCGCGTATCGCTAACAGTGATAACAGCGCAAGTCACTGTCATCCTCTCCGGGTCTGGGTGAGGCAGATTGGTCATGGGTAAGCTATTCCCTCAAGAGTTTTGAGTTTTTAAAAACGGGCTTTTCTGGGATATCTTACTGCCACACGGCTGTCCGATTAACCGTTCCTACGAATCTTGACTCCTGATTTCGCTAGCTCTCGGTAAGGGCACGCGCATTCAAATACTGTTCGGTTAACTCAAATTTTGCACCAAGCCCTCAGAATGGAATTTTGCGGCGATTGCATTCCAAGTCCTAAAAGCGCGAACCAACCGAAAATCAAGGGTTCTGTAACCTGCTCCCGGCAGGTTTTCATGTGTGCTTGCTGTCGCTGTGCGGTTTCAACCGCTCAGTGGAGGGGTGTAGAGACGCATTAGCGAAATGGTGCATTCGTGCTGCGACACGTTAACGCAGTGCAGTGCCGCACCATTTCGCGTCTCTACCAGAGGTTACTGGTAGGCAAATGAGCTTATCCGAACCGGATTGCATGGGTATTGCCTGTGCCCCAAGCACTTAGGTCTTTATTTAGGACTGGCTAAGTTCCAAACCATGATCTTTTGCATACCGTTGCATGAAGCGCATGAAGCGATCCCATTCTTCAGGAGACTTCATCAGGTAAGTTGCTTGGAGGTCTTTTGCTTGACCGTTGACAAATACGCCCTTGACTTCTCTCGTCAACAGTTCTCCTTCCTCGTCAACCATGTACATCCCAGTGATTTCCCCTGAGGTTTCGGTGTTAAAGGCGTTGGGACTTTCAAAATAAAACGTAGCGGTGCCATGAGCGCCACTCTTAGAGCGGGTTAGCTTTACATCCGGTATGACTTCTTCGTTGATCCCTCTGGAAAATTGAATTTGAGCCATAATTCTGCCACCAAGTTTTTATGATAGATAACTTAACATTTTCTCATTATTTAGAGCGGACTGGTTCAGCTTTTACGGGTGCTTTTGGGCACTTTAGTACCTCGGATGCCACCAAGAGACCTGAGTTAGACGAGCAATCAAGTTAGAATTAAACATATTTTCCTGAAAATTGGCAGAAATAAGCTTTTTTAGGGCGATTAGTCTGGCTTAGTTTCTTAAGCTCAAAAATGCTACTTTAAGCGCTTCTAAAAGGGAAAATTAGCTTAAAATCACGGATGCGATCGCCTTTTTTGGTGTGAGATGAATCTTGAATCTTTACTCCGACTCAATCGCCTAATTCGCGTCATCGGCTTCGATGATGCGCCGTTTGCACGCCGTAGGGGTGGTAGTGCCTCCATCGCTGGGATCGTTTGTGCAGGCACCCGCTTTGAGGGCATGGTGTGGGGAAAGGTGCGGCAAGATGGCTGGAATGCAACTGATACCGTTTGTAAGCTACTGCTCGGTAAAAAGTTCTTGCCGCAATTACACTTAGTGCTGCTCGACGGCATCGCTTTTGGCGGTTTTAATGTGATTGACCTTCCTAAGCTTGCCGAGCGATTGGAACTCCCCTGCGTTGCCGTAATGCGGCGTCAGCCTGATTTAGCCGCCGTCAAACAAGCCATTCACCACTTGCCACAGCCAGAGCGACGGCTCAAGCTTTTGCAGCGTGCTGGTGGAATTTATACCTTCCCGCCATTCTTTTTCCAAGTGTGCGGTGCTGAGCCAGACGTAACATCTGCGGTGCTGCAACGTCTGACTGACTGCGCCAACGTTCCAGAGGCATTACGTCTGGCGCATTTAATTGGAGCAGCGGTGGTGAAGGGAGAAAGCGGACGTTCGGCGTAAGGATTTGGTAATGAGAGTTTTGAATTTTGAGTTTTGAGGCGAGCGAAAGTCCTTTAACTCAAAACTTTTTCCCAATTATCAAAAAACAACCATTAGGCGGGATGAAAGTAAAAAGCTGCTCCCAAAACGATGTAGGTTGCTAAGAGCAGTACGCCTTCTAACCAGTTAGAGCGTCCGTCTAGACTGATAAGATTGGCAACAGTGACAGCGATCGCTACCGCAATCACTTCAAAAGGATTGAAGTTGAGATCCATTGGTTGACCAATGACAACTCCTACCAAAACTAAAATTGGAGCCACGAGCAGGGCAACTAATAAACTAGACCCCATCGCCACAGAAACAGATAAATCCATATTGTTTTTGAGAGCAACGTTGACCGCAGTTACATATTCGGCAGCACCGCCAACCAGAGGCAACAGAACAACACCTGTAAATAAGGGAGTCAAACCCAGACCTTTTGTTGCTTCCTCCACAACTCCCACAAAAATCTCTGACTCAAAGGCAACTGCAACCGTAGAGGCTACTAACACACCAATCCAGAGCCAAAGATTCGGTTTGTGGGCAGTTGATTCAGCTTCAGAACCGATTGAATTTGGTGAGTCTAAATCGACTAATCCCACCTCGTAAAGATAGCTATGAGTTTTTAAAGAAAACAGTAACGTCAGAGCATAAACTACGATTAACACAGTGGCAACTGTGAGGGAGAGATTGCGAATTGCATCGAGTGGAACACCATTTGAGGTATTGATGACCGTCGTGGGCAAAATAAGAGCGATCGCTGCCAGCGTCATCGAGGAACCATTCACCCGCGCCACAATCGGCTTGAATTCCTGTTCTTTATAGCGCAGTCCTCCTAAAAGCATGGAAAGGCCCATGACCAGGAGTAAATTACTGATAATTGTTCCAGTAATACTTGCTTTAACAATGTCAACTAAACCAGCATTTAGAGCTGCTAAAGCAATAATTAGCTCGGTCGCATTTCCAAAGACTGCATTTAACAATGCACCAATCGAAGGCCCCGTAACGACGGCAACTTCTTCAGTCGCAGTGCTTAACCAAATTGCTAGGGGGACGATAGCGATCCCTGATGTAATAAAAATGGCAAGCGAACCCCACCCTAAATATTCAGCAGCAATTGAAATGGGTACAAAAATTAGCAGGACGTAAGAAATAATTTTCTTGATTGACATAGCGAATTGTGGCTGAAATTGCAGAGCATGATGAATTTTCCCACCCGATGAGACGTAGGAAAGTAGCAACGAGTTCTCCCCTGGATGGTTGAGACGAGTCATACTTTCACTGCTTGATGTCATCGAAAATTGGGCACCTCTCACCTCTGTAAGAATATCTGGAAACTTGTCAATTGCACCCTGTCGTTTCTCGTATGCTGATGTAGAAGCAGGAGGACTCGATGCCAGACGACAAACGAGAGGAAGGAAGAACCGCGCCTCGCCCCAATCGAGTGGGAGTTGCTCTGATAGCCGTCTCCGCAACGGGTTTTGCGACGCTGGCAATCTTCGCCAAGCTTGCCTATGCGGAAGGGTTAGATTTGTCCAGCACCCTGGCTTGGCGATTTACAGGCGCGGCAGTGGTACTCTGGGCGTGGCTGGTGTGGCGAGACGAGTGGCGCTTAAAACCGCAAGATGCGATCGCTGCCACCCTTTTAGGAGGCGTGGGGTATGCTATCCAAGCAACTCTGTTCTTTGGCGCTCTTGCTTACACCAGTGCTGGCGTTGCTGCTTTGTTGCTTTACACCTATCCTGCCTTTGTCACTGTCTTGGCGTGGGTAATCGAAGGCGATCGCCCTGGGTTCTACCGAAAAATTGCCCTCAGTTTAGCCCTCACCGGCTGTTTGCTGACTGCCGATTTGGGTGGAACCACCGTGCAGCCTTTAGGGTTAAGCTTGGGGATCGCATCGGGAGCCTGGTACGCACTTTACCTAACCTTTGGGGCGAGATTAGTGCGATCGCTCTCTCCGGTGACAACCAGCGCCTATCTCTCCTTAGGAGCCGCCCTATCTTTTATGGGAGCCGCTTGCTTGGGGCAGGGGCTGATTTTTCCCCACACGACCGTCGCCCTAGGGACAGTAGCCGGGTTGGCAGCGATCGCCACGGTGCTGCCCATCATTACCCTGTTCGCGGGTATTCAGCGGTTGGGAACCTCCAGAGCTGCCATTCTCTCCACCATCGAACCCGTGGTGACGGTGCTGCTGGGAATCATTTTCCTAGGAGAGCAACTCGTAGGGAGACAAATATTGGGAGGGTTACTGGTAGTCAGTTCGGTGGTGTTAATTCAGGCGTTTCCTCAAGATTAGTCGCTTGATTTACCCTCGCAGGGGTCTTGACGCAATTTGATCCCTTTGCTAAGTTCATGGATGAATGGACTTATTGCATAAAACTTAAATAAAAGAGTGATAAGTTCCATAGCGACCTAGAAAAAACTGGCTTTTGCCAAAATTCTCAGGTACGCAGTAAATTCTCAAAATTAAACCAAATTAGACGCTTCCCCCTATGCTCAGCAGCAGTTTTTACTTTTATTGGTTTAGGACGGTTCACCGGCAGTGAATCCAGTGCCCGCATTGGAACCGCCCGGTGAACCGCAGAGTAAAATCTGCGGTTTTTTTGTTTTAAGGAGCAACTTTTCATGGTGATGACCTATTTCAGTAGCTGGTTTTATGGCTTTTATTTTTGGCCCACAAGTTCCGGGTAAATAGCGTCATGCCAATGAATCGTCTATAGCCCGGAACTAGAAAAGGTTCCGGGCTTTTTTGTCAACTCCCTCGCCCTACTCCCTCCTGCAAGGAAGGGTCAGAAAAATCTTTTAGCTTCAAGGAGACTCAAACCATGATTAACGCCAAACTTGCCTCGCAATCCCACGCCAATCACCAAACTACTGTCAAACTTTCCGAACAAGTTTCCATCGGTGGGACGGAACTTGCGATCATCGGTGGGCCTTGTACAGTGGAAAGCTTAGAACAGATGGAAACTGTCGCTAGCCAACTCGCCGCTGCACCCGTTCAGGCGCTGCGTGGCGGTGTCTACAAACCCCGTACCTCTCCCTATGCGTTCCAGGGAATGGGAGTGGAAGGACTCCAGATTTTGGCAGATGTGCGATCGCGTTATGGCATACCCGTCGTCACAGAAGTGATGTCAATTGGGCAAATAGAAGCTGTTGCGACTCACGCGGATATGCTGCAAATTGGGAGCCGTAATATGCAAAACTTCGATTTGCTGAAAGCTTTGGGTCAAGCTGGCAAGCCAATATTGCTTAAACGTGGTCTAGCTTCTACGATTGAAGAATTTGTCATGGCGGCGGAATATATTTTAAGCTACGGCAATCCCGATGTGGTGCTGTGCGAACGGGGGATTCGCAGCTTCGATAACTATACGCGCAATGTGCTGGATTTAGGCGCGGTAGCGGCTTTGAAGCAGATAACCCACTTACCAGTCATTGTCGATCCGTCTCATGCCGTCGGTAAGCGGGAATTGGTGGCACCTTTGGCAAAGGCAGCGATCGCCTGTGGTGCAGATGGCTTAATTATTGAGTGTCACCCAGAACCCGAAAAATCCGTTTCCGATGCTCGTCAGGCGCTTTCCTTAGAAGATATGGTGGATCTCGTTCATAGCTTAAGACCTGTAGCCGCAGCGGTTGGGCGAAATATATCCGAAGTAGGGGCGGGTTTCAGTTTAAAACCTGCCCCTATTCATTTCTCTGCCAAAAAACCATGTGGACTTACGGCTTAATCCTATTGATTAATTCTGTCGCGATAGCAATCTTCTTTAAGTTATACGCGAGTATTCGCCCGCCTTGTAGAGACAAGGCGGGGGAGAAATCAGCAGGATTACATCACATCTTTATTTTTTGTTTTCACCCGCTCATAAAACTCCTCCATCACTTCAATAAAAGAACTATCTTTCTTCCAAAAAGGCGGAAAATCCCCCTGCTTTTTAATTAAAATTGCTGGCAAGCTTGCCAGCGATGCTACTTCAACAGTTTGAGGCAGTCGCTTAGTCCCCAACCAAAATTCTCTGGGATTTACCTTCTCAGTAACCGGGACTTTTTCCAGTGGGGTGTAGTAAGACGCCGAGGATTCTAAAGGAATTTCTTTTGCTATGAGTTCAGTGGATAAAACCTCTCCTAAAGAAGATTTCGCCAGTTCCGCTTGCAGTGCCTCTTTAGATAAACCTCTGAGTTCAAACAAGAGAAACGGATTGTGGTCTAGTTGGGACGCTACCAAGTAGTAGACACCCGCGATGTGTTTGCAGGGATTGGCGTAATCTGGACAAGAACAATTGGTTTTAAAATCTTTGCGATTGTGGGGGAGAAGATGCAATCCTAGGTCAGAAAAAGCATCTTCAATATTATCGGGAACTTCATTCATCAATAGCTTGGAGACAAAGCTAGCTTTTGATGAAAGGTATTTAATCGCCTTCGACCAACTGGATTTATCAATCGGTGTAATTTCAATATTTATAATATAGGTAGGTTCTTTGTAAACTCCAAAATAGGGATTAACTGAACCTTTGACAGTAGCAGTAATTTGATTTTGGTCAATTTGGTAGTGGAGGACTTTCCCCCCATTCGCATAAGAACGTCCTCGTCCTAATCTCGAAGGATCGGTAAAAGCTTCTAAGGCTTGAATAAAGCGTTTTCCCCACCAGGTACGGCTAAATTGAGCCATGATTACTCCAAGATTGCAGCTTTGTTCAGTGAAATCAGTTGTTTAAAGGCTTCGTTATCAAGTTCTGTCAGCCAAGCTTCATCGGTACCAACAACAGCAGAAGACAGCTTTTTCTTATCTTCAATCATTTTATCGATGCGTTCTTCCAAAGTCCCAATTGCAATAAATTTGTGAACAAATACATTTTTATTCTGACCAATCCGAAAAGCTCTATCTGTCGCCTGATCTTCAACGGCGGGGTTCCACCAGCGGTCAAAGTGAAAGACGTGATTTGCTTTCGTTAGCGTAATGCCAACGCCGCCAGCTTTGAGAGAGAGAATAAACACTGATGGTTCAGTTTCTGGGTTTTGAAATTCGGTAATCATTTGTTCTCGCTTGTTGCGGTTGGTGCCTCCATGAATGTAATAAGTGTTGTAGTGACAAGTATGCTTGAGGTATTTTTCTAGGGAGTCGCAGATTTCCTTGAATTGGCTAAAAATTAACAAACTTTCGCCTTCAGAAATGGCTTCCTCAACCATTTCTGCAAGACGGCTAAGTTTATGCGATCGCGCGGTTGAAAATTCGCTCCCATCTTGTAAAAATTGCGCTGGATGATTGCAGATTTGTTTCAGCCTCAGCAAGGTTGACAAAATTAACCCTTTGCGCTGAATGCCTTCGGAATCATTAATTTTTTCGCTCACATCTTTGACGACAGCTTCATAAAGAGAAGCTTGTTCTTTCGTCAAATTGCAATATAATTTTTGTTCGACTTTATCTGGCAGATCGTTAATAATTGATTGGTCAGTCTTGACTCGACGTAAAATAAAAGGCTCTACCAATTTCTTCAACGTCGTAGATTTTACCCGATTATTATCTTTCTGAATTGGGATCTCAAAACCCTTGCGAAATTGTGCTTCTTTACCCAAATAGCCAGGATTCAGAAAGTTAAAAATCGACCATAAATCCAGTAACCTATTTTCTACTGGGGTTCCCGTTAGTGCCAGTCGATGGTTAGCAGTCAACTTTAAAATTGCCTTGGTTTGAGCAGCTTTAGGATTTTTGATATTTTGCGCTTCATCCACCACCACTCGATGCCATTTCAGACTATGCAAAAGTTTTTCATCTTTTCGAGCCAAAGTAAACGATGTAATCACGACATCATGCTTAAGGCAAGCTTCTTTAAAATCAGCGACTTGTTGAAAGCGGCTACTGCCATGATGCACCATTGCTTGTAGATGAGGCGCAAATTTTTCGATTTCTTTTTGCCAATTTCCGACAACTGATGTTGGTGCAATTAACAAAGTTGGTAGGATTGAATCGGCAGATTCTTTTTCATTCACCAGCCGAGCAATGACTTGAACCGACTTACCCAATCCCATATCATCAGCAAGACAACCATTTAGACCGAGCGTTTCTAAATATTGCAACCAGGACACGCCGCGTTTTTGGTATTCGCGTAAATTTCCCTGCAACTTCGGCGGATTTTGAACCGGCTCTAGTCTACTTTTATCCTCCAATTTCGCCATCATTTCTGACAATGTCTGGTCATGCTCGACTTCAATATCATCCTCCGCTGCTGCGGCTAATTTCATGAAATCTAACAAAGTCATTTCTGGCTGTTCTTTAGCCTGAGATTGCCAGAATTCCAACATCTGCTGCATCTTTTCTTGGTCTAGTTCTATCCACTGACCGCGAAATTGCACCAGCGGCGTTTTAGCTTTGACGAGTTGCTGCCATTCTTTTTGAGTAACCGGCTGACCGCCAATTGATAGCTCGTATTGATACTCAACAATCGCGTCTAAATTAAAGTACCCTTTGTTAGCAGCTTTGGATTTACTAACGCTTCGAGAAGACGTTTTCAGCCGAACTCTAGCTTTCCGACGACCATCCGGCGTCCACCAGGCGGGAACGATGACTTTGTAACCGGAATCTTCTAATACCCAGGCGCTTTCTTTGAGAAATTCAAAGGCTTCTTGCAGATTAAGTTGCAACCCGATTGGCTGGTCAGTTTCCAATCCCTGCCACAGTTTAGGATACATCCGCGCTGCATATCCCAAATTCAAAAGCAGATTATTTTCAAAATCTTTGCCAAAGTATTTTTGAATATCTTTTTTACTTTTCTGATTCAGCTGCCAATAATCCCCTAAAGAAAGTTTTAAGGATGGATCTTGTTTGGAATTAGCCAAAAAAGTAATTTGCCAGTTATCGGTTTCCGAGTTAGCTTCTTGTAACTGAAAGCAGAGGTCAAAATTTCCTGTATTTTGGCTGCGGGTTAGTTTAGCTTTCCAGGCATACCACTGCTTGTATTCTTCTAAAGCTTTTTCGGTAGTTTGCGGGTTTTTGCTGTCCGGATAGAAACAATCATAAAGGATGGTATCTGTAATCTGCTGATCGAATTTAGCAGTCGAGGGAGTATGGGTGACAATTTCATGCAACAGACATTCAGAAAAGTGACGGAGTAAGCTTTCTTTAGAAAAAAATTCTACTGTTGTCCTGGGTACGGCAGAACCGGCAACGCAGACTAAAGGCATATAGTCTACGTATCTTTGAATTAATGTTTCATATTTTTCAGAAACAATTTCCCATCCTGAATAAATTTCAAAGGAATTAGCGGTTTGCTTGCGTTTTCCTTTGGTTACAGCAGGAAGTTCTCGATATTTGAGACTGGGAATATATTGGTCTTTGAATATAATTTGTTTAAATGCTTGGGTATAGTGATACCAAAATAAGAGGTCTGAACCAATGATAATTTCGCCAAAGTTATGTAAAGCCAAGAAGTGAATATCGTTAAGCAGTTTAATAACATTGCTAACCTTGGCATAGCTATAACTGCCGGTTTTTACCCTAGTATTTACTTCATAAGTATCGATTTCCCAGTCCGTAAATTCTTCATAGTCTTCGTTAACTTCTTCTTCCAAATATTTAATTAATTCAGGAGAAGGAAGAGGCTGGTTGTTCGCGGTGGGAAGAGCAATGTATTGAGTAGAAATATTCTCGCTAATCTTATGATAGGGTGCTGTGGCGATTCCCAGTTCATTGCTTAGAAAAGCTTCCAAGTCGTCTTTGGCAAGATGGCTGGGATGGCTGTTTTTTTGCGAGTTGCGGCGTTTTTTTAAAATTGGGGTTTCTACCCACAGGTAAAATGCACCTGTTTGTAGGAAATTAGCTTCTGCCTTAGGAATCCAAGTACCGTGGAGGATTTTCATAGGTAGATGCCTCAAGGAGAGTTTTCTCAAATTGTAGCGGGTTAAGGATGCGAACCTTTCGCAGAAGTCGTCCCTTGGGGACATTGCTTCTTATCTGTTGCAATTATTTAGCTATTTGCGTTCCTAGTGTCAAGTTTTCTAACTGGCTTCTGGATTAAAAAATGTAACGGTAAAAGTTAAAATCCGAGTAAAACAGAGCCTTCTACAAAAAACAAAGATTGGTCTTAGAAAGGCAGCCAATATGCTAAACGGTTAATTTCAGTTGTAGCTGAGACTTTTGGAGGGATTCACCCTCTTGTGAATAGGCTTGTACAGATAGCCGTCGTGGTTGCTGTATACACAGTTACAGCCCGGAACTTTCCCACCAGAGATAGATGTTAGCCATGCTAGTAGTTGCACCTACAGACTGACAGCGGTTCTACCGCTAGCACGACAACATTTAAATTGGCGATTGTTATTCTGATTAAGGAAAAAAACACCGGATGGGCGTTATGCCGCAGTGGCCCAGAATCGGACATCAAAGAAGAGCGACGTCAGATGTCCGAACGGTTTAAATAACAAAAGGCCTAGAAGGTGTGGAGTTTTTGTCGCTTCCTCCACTTTGTTACTACCGAGGGGAGGCGCAACCCTCCATCAGAGCGGTCTTAGGTAGTAAACGCTTGTGCTGTAACAACTCATTGTCTATGCAAAAAAGCCTTGACTCCTTTTGGAGTCAAGGCTTTTCTGTCTGATTATCTTATCTGCATCCTAAATGATTTGTGAAGGCGAGATCCGCGATTTCCAGACAGAAGTTGGGGATCTCAAGGGCTGGCTCATTACTCAAATAAAATTGCTATATCTGCGATCGCTGTTGGCAATTTTCTGTATTTCTTCAGCAATTTATTTTCGCTACCCTCAGCCCCTTTTTAAAACCTGTACGCATAGCAGGCTCCCCAAACCCCTCTCCGACCTCTATAGAGGGGTTTTGAAGAGGAATGCACTAGGTTAGATTTGCGAGGCCTTTGAGCGAATTAGAAAAACTTGCACCTGGCGTGGCTTATCTGGGAACAGGTTCATAGTTTGTTCCTTGCAACAATAATGAAACCAGCGGGGATGCCATGAGGGTAGTGATAATTGCCATAACGACCATGATGGTAAATAAGGTTGGAGTAATTACACCTTCCTCTAAACCAATGTTGAGGATAATTAACTCCATCAATCCTCGTGCGTTCATTAGCGCCCCAATGGTTGCGGACTCGCGCCAACTTTCACTGGCGAGTTTTGCTGCCAACATACAAGCTAGCCCTTTCCCCGCGATCGCTATCAGGATAATCAGTAATGCGATCGCCCAGAGTTGCGGCGTGTTGACTAACCCGATTTGCGTGTTCAGTCCGGAGAAAACGAAGAAAATCGGGAGCAAAAACGAAGTCGTCAAAAACTCCGTGTGGTGGCGCACTTGATCGGCAAATTCGCCCCGTGGCATCACCGTACCCAGAATAAACGCCCCAAACACCGCATAGATGCCTACCAAATCGGTAAACCACGCGCATACCATCAAAACGATTAATACTAATGTCAGGGTTTGCATCGTCACGCCCTTCTCTTGCTTCGTCCGACGTGCGAAAAAGGTAAATGCCGGTCGTCCGACGAAAATCATCAACAACACATAGCCAAAACCCCCGCCAATCGCAAAAGCGGCAATACTGGCGCTGCCTTTAATGCTGGCGAGTACAATCGCCAGCAAACACCATGCCGTCGCATCATCAATCGAACCTGCCGCCAGTGCCAGCGTGCCGAAGCGGGTTTTGGCGATGCCGCGTTCGTATAGCATCCGGGCGAGCATGGGAAATGCTGTAATTGACATGGATGCGCCCAGATATAAGGCTGCTGCCGGACGAGTAATTCCAGGTTTGAAGAGTTCGCCATTGCCGTACAACAACAAAGCTGCGATCGCGCCTAAGATAAAAGGAGCCAAAATTCCTGCCCCAGATACCAAACCGGCACTCTTGACTCGGCGCTTGATCAAATCGGTATTAAACTCTAAGCCGATCAAGAACATATAAATGACCAACCCAATCTGGCTGATGGCAAAGAGAATCGACATCGATGGGTTGGGAATTTTCGTCGCCGCATCAATCACAATCGGGGCTTTGGGGAACAGCCATTGCTGCACATCAGGAAGCAGCAGACCAAATAGAGATGGCCCTAACATCACCCCCGCGATCATCTCGCAGACAACATCGGTTTGACCAAAATAGCGCCGCCCAATCATCGACACAATGCGACAAGTAGCGAGAATAACGGTTAGTTGCAGCAATAACTTTAAAACGAGATCAAAATTCGACATCCTATGCCTCTGGGTCGGGAGTGTTGCGATGTATCTAGGAGTAAAGTGCTGAGAGTTTATATAGAATCAGCGCTTACATCCCGATTTCCGTACCCAAACTTTTTTCAGCAAGTTTTTGCAACATAACCTAGAAAGTTGCTCTAGGAATCTAGGGAATATTATTAATGTGAGAAAATTTCACACCCCATTAGAATGAATACAGCATCAGTAAGCGGCTGTAAGACTTTAACCTGCTAAGCGTGCGGCTTTCTATTCAGAAAATACACCTTTTGGTATTAGGATTGGTTTACTGAGTTCTTCTCCTTCTGCCGTTAGATGCCTTTTCTAACACGGCTAAATTAAGGAAACTCCTCATGTCAGTCCCCAAAGATCCTCTTCAGCCAATAAAAAATCGACTTCTTGCCGCTTTGCCTGACGAGGAGTACGAACGTCTGGTTCCCCATCTAGAACCCGTCTCGCTCCCACTCAATCAAGTCCTCTACGAACTTGGCGTACCAATTGAATACGTTTATTTTCCCCAACAGGGAATTGTTTCTTTACTCAGCGTGCTGGAAGATGGCTCGACTGTGGAAGCTGGAATGGTGGGTAATGACGGAATGGTAGGTCTCCCCATAATTTTAGGAGGCAACAAAACGAGCAACCGAGCGTTGGTGCAGGTCGCAGGCAATGGCATGAGAATGAAGGCAGAGCAGCTCAGATCCGAGTTTAAGCGGGGAGGGGTACTGCAAAGCCTGCTGTTGCGCTATACGCAAGCACTGCTGACTCAGGTTTCTCAAGGAGTCGCCTGCAACCGCCTGCATACGATAGAAGAGCGACTTGCCCGGTGGCTGCTAACCGTTCAGGATCGCGTGGAATCAGACCAGTTTCCCCTCACTCAGGAATTTATCGCCCAGATGTTGGGCACGCGCCGTTCTGGCGTCACGGTGGCGGCTGGCACCCTCAGCAAAGCGGGAACGATTCGCTACAGCCGTGGCAAAATCACCATTCTCAATCAAGGCGACTTGGAAGCGATCTCCTGCGAGTGTTATGGAATTATCAAAGCCGAGTTCGGTCGGTTGCTTGGCACGGAACACCGTTAGATGGCGTTGTACTAGATGGTGTTTCCCTAGATGCTGTTGCACAACTGTGGCTAGGATTAATGATTGGGCGAGCGTTGTATATAGGGTTTCTCTTTTGGATGCAATAGATTCGGAACCTCACCCCCAACCCCTCGACCTTCACGGAGAGGGGAGAATATTCAACCCTGGGTTCACGAATAGCTATCAAATTCATTCTTCAAGCGGGCGACGCTGGGTAAATGGCGGATAAATTCTTTTTAAATTGTTTGTTTTCTCGTATGTGCGAAAGCGGACAGACGGCGTTTGCGATCGCGTTTATTGTTTAGATAGTACCAAGTGTAACTTGAGCTGAAACTGTCATTCTGCGCGGTTTCCTAAGCGCTACTAAGGGGAGCCAAGCACGAAGCGCACAATCGTAGTACATGGTGAGATGCTACCGTCACCATCACAAGAGACAGTTACACATCATTAGATAGACAGCTTTGAAGCTCCGTCGTGTTGCCAAGTATGAAGGCGAAGATGGCAACTGAAAAATGTGATGAGTCTCAGCAAAGCTGAGCTAAAAGGGGTTTTTGACCACAAAACATGACTAGATGCCGATAAATCTTGTAGGTTTCCCTAAATATGTGCGAAACCGGACAGACGTTACTGTTACTCGTGTTTATGCTTGAAATAGTCAGGTATTAAGTTCCTCTCGTGTCCCTTGTTGTCTCCTTTAATAAACGACTGAATTAGGGAGTTTCCATCTGTCAGGGTCAAAGGAAATAAGAGGTGTAAAATGAATAAATTAACAAGAATGCCTTTTACATATAATGATACGAACCAAGAAAAACTTTGGGGAAATGGTTGGAATAAACTAACTCCAAAGCAGAAAGAATTGGTTTCAGAAATTCTTAGGAATTTAAAACAAAGAAGCCTAGAAGCCTGGTAGTGCGACTCCCTGTTAAAAATAGGTGGATAATTATCTTTCAGAGTGCCTTGTCCTCAAAGTTGGTTGCTTTGATACCAAGGGTCTAAAAACCTCTTCATCCTTTGGAATATCTGTTACTGTTTGCTCTACTTTGTGAGGATGAATCTAGATGCATTCACCGATAAAGTAATTACAGCGATCGCAATTTATCTAGATAATGCTAAATATCAAAAAAATAAACATCAAAATCCCGCCTTGCCCCGAAAGCGGGGCAAGGCGGGATCGATTTAGGACAATTGCTAAAAAATACACCTCTACTTGACAGGTCGCTACACTTTTACTTGTATAACGATAAATGATGCCAATATCACAATCAACTGCCTATACGACTCCGCCCCGGACTAAAGCAGCTTATGAGTTAGAAGCTTTGCTGGACTACATAAAGCGAAGTCGTGGTTTTGATTTCACCAGCTACAAGCGTCCTAGTTTGATGCGTCTGGTAATGAGCCGGATACAGAAAGTGGGGATCGACAGCTGTACAAAGTATATTGATTACCTAAAGGCGCATCCCCAAGAATTTACTCACCTATTTAACACACTTTTAGTCAATGTTACTTCTTTCTTCCGCGATCGCTCAGTTTGGGATTATTTGTCTCACGAGCTGATCCCTCAGATCGTTGCGAAGAAGGAACCAGACGAACCGATTCGAGTTTGGAGTGCTGCATGCGCTTCTGGAGAGGAAGCTTACTCGTTAGCAATCATCCTTGCGGAAATACTGGGAATCGAACAGTTCCAGGCGCGGGTCAAAATCTACGCCACAGATATCGATGAGGAAGCGCTTAAGCAAGCTCGTCAGGGAACTTATACGGCTAAGGAAGTTGCGGGGATTCCTCCCGCTTTGTTAGAGAAATACTTTGATAGCACTCCTAACAGCTACATTGTTCATAAGGAGTTGCGTTCTGCGCTACTGTTTAGTCGCCACAACTTGATTGAAGATGCGCCCATCTCCCGTCTCGATCTGCTGATGTGCCGCAACGCCCTGATGTATTTTAATCCCGAAGCCCAACGAAAAATCCAGTCCCGCTTTCACTTTGCGCTCCGGGATAGTGGCTTTCTCGTATTAGGTCATGCGGAGGGACTGCTCAACAGCCCTCAGACTTTCAGCACCGCAGATTTGAAGCGACGTGTTTATACAAAGACGCCAAAGGTGAATGTGCATCTGAATGCATCTGAGGTGCAGGACTCCAAACGCGATCGCATCCGCCAAGGTGTCCAGACTAAAGGTGTCCAGACTAAGGGAGAGGAGTTGCGATCGCTTACCCAGACAAGCCCTGAAAAGGCAGTGAAGCCTCTAGAAAAGCAACCCTCATACTTCCAGCAAGAGTTGCAGCAAGAGTTGCAGCAAGCGTTCCAGCAAGTGTTCCAGCCAGAGTTCCAGCAAGTGTTTCAGCCACAGGTAAAAACCAAGCAACCCTCGTCTACCCATCAAGCGTTAACAACCGAGCAGACACAACTCCTGGTGCTTCAAGAAGAGCTAAAAACCGTTCAGCAAGAACGTCTGGATCTCAAAAAACAGTTGAACAGGACTCAAGAGGAACTCCAGTCCACCCACGAACAACTACAGACGATGAATCAGGAGTTGCAGTCTCTCAGTGAAGAACTGTACCAGCGCAACGAAGAACTCAATCAAGCCAAAGCTTTGTTAAAGAAGATGACTCAACCTAAATTTCATGGAGTCGCCTAGCGCGTTGTGTCCCTCTTATCGCACTTCTCGTTGGGATGCAGTGCAATTTAACCCCATCGCGGCCCCTTTCCACTTGTGGAGATCGAGTTGGGGGTGAGGTTAGGAGTGTGTATTGCAACAAAGTGGCGCAAGTCTAAACAGAGGGATTTCTCGGTGACGCTGCAAGCCCACACGATAGCGCTATTCTTTGTGTAGGTAGTTTACACCTAGCCCATCGCTACTAAATCATGTTCGAGCGGCGCACTGCGATTTCTCTATCGAATATCCTGCTAATTGTCGTCACCAGTTTGTTGGGAGTGTTGCTATGGCAGCTGCGGAGTCTCCTAGTCATCCTCATGGTTGCCGTAGTCATCGCAGCGACGATTTCCCCCCTCATCGACAAGGCTGAACGCTTGCAGCTTCCCCGGTGGTTGGCGGTCATTGTTGTTTATGTAACGCTAATTTCTGGCATCGTTGGGGCGGGATTGATTATTGGCCCTACCGTAGCCGCGCAGATTCAACTGCTTGCCGTCAATTTGCCAATATACATTGAAAATCTTCGGGCACTCATTCAGAAAATTGTAATCAGTTACAACGACGAGCGACCCGATTTAGTCAACCAACTCCTTGATACCCAAGCGCTAACTAGGTGGGTGTTTAGTTCCAGTCAACAAGTCCTGCTGCGCTCTTACGACATCACCAAAGGAATTATTGGCGGCGTTTTTAGCTTAATTTTGGCTTTATTGATTTCCGGTTATATGGTGGCGGGTAGTCAAAACCTGGTTAAAGGTTTGGTGCAGCTATTCCCGTCACCTTGGGATGAACGTCTGGAGGCTCAAGTGGCACCGATGAGCCAGCGGATGGGGAATTATATCCAAGGTCGAGTTGCGGTTTCAGGGATTTTAGGGGTAGCGATTACCCTTGGCTTAGGTTTTTTAGGGCTATCAGAGTTTGCACTCGGACTTGGCGTGATCGCTGGTTTCACCAATTTGATCCCCTTTGTGGGGCCAGTTTTGGGAGCCATTCCCGCTCTCATCGTGGCAGTTTCTCAAGGTGGGTGGACGTTCCTGTGGGTGCTGCTGTTGTTCGTGATTATCCAGAATGTGGAAACTTATGTCCTCGATCCGCTACTGGTAGGTTCTTCTGTGAAAGTCCATCCTTTGTATCAACTGCTGGGGGTGCTAGGAGGAACGCAGGTTTTAGGCATTCTTGGCGCGTTGATTGTTCCTCCTTGGGTGGCGGGTGCCGCTGTCCTGTTGGAAAATCTTTACTTAAAACCTAAATTGATAGCCGAAAATAAAGCGGGTGTTATCGTCGAAGCCTCACCTGATTCCACCGCTATTCCCCTCAAATCTTCAACAATGAAGTAGTCAATTCTGGGTCGTTTTTTTAACTTTGCTTACCTCTGCATTCTTTGCTGAACTCGGAACCTCACCCCCAACCCCTCTCCGTGAACGGAGAGGGGAGAATATTGAACCCCTCTGGGTGAAGGTCGAGGGGCGGGGGTGGGGTTAAACTTTACTGCTTCCAATAGAGAATTGCTATTCGCTGGATCTTGCATCCCTCTTAGGTTTCGTCTTATCAAACATAAAGTTTTACGACAGGTAGTTGATTTGATCGGCAAAAATTCCGTAGCATTTGTTACAGAAATGTTTTGAAAATAGCTTATCAGTGGAGGCTCTTAACTGCGACGGAGAGCAGTCAGCCAACTCTGAGTGCTGTTATCGCTATTGGAGGGGAAACAGATATGACATTGAATTATTGCGTACTTCCTTTGCTGTCTCGGACTAGAAGCTGGGCACCTCAAACCAATCGAACCCAGTCTCAGATGGATTATCAGGATTCAACTTGGGTACAGTTGCTAGAACTTCCCAACCCTTATAGCCACGATGAAGCGTTGCTACTTTGCCAGCAGTCTGAGGACGAATGGGTAGCATGGATTCCGGATCATGGTGAAGCGGTGCTGCATACAAGCCAGTTTATTAGAGTTCGTTAGAAGGATGCGAGTAGAGCGATCGCTACGCTTTATGCAACGCAACTCGATAAGCGATCGCATCACCTCCAACTCCTCTTGTTAAGGCACGAACCGCCCTAAAATGCCTTTCGCAATCTTTCTATCCCTCGGATTGGAAGAAAGCAAGCGCAACAACAATTGACGAAAAACCCAACGCCTCAGCAACGGCAAAAATAACAGCGACAGACGCTTAAAGGCTACTTGCAAGAACCACGCCATCGCCGCCGATGCTAACAGCGTCCATAAATTCAGGCGCTGTAAGTTAGAGATAACTGTCGCAGCCGTAGTTAGTAAAGAGAGCATCCAAGATAGGCCATTCAACCATAAGGCAATCTTGAGCTGTAGCTGATTGAGCAGTTGATCGATTAGCCAGTGGTGAGCAGTTGCGATCGCTAAACACCAAATAGAATCTTTAAGACAATCGTGGCGAATTTGGTGAATGATATCTCCATCGAGAGCGATCGTACTCTGCATGACAAAGTTTTCCGCTACTGACTCTCTACTCTCCGCTTGCTCGTAGTGAGTGCAGAAAATCAGCCCAGACTGCAAGCAGCTTCCCGCATCTACTAGCGCATAAGAACGCAACTCTGCTAGCAAACGCCGGGAAATGGATAAGTTTTGTCCATTGGTTTTAGCTTGCAAAATTTGATCGAGGATGTTTTCATCTAAGTTGAATCTGATGAAATGAGACACTAACTGTCCCTTTGCGTCTTTGACTTCCTCGATTTGAATGCATGAATCTAAATTAAGAGGTTGCCTAAAGGAACCTGATAGATAATTTCCCACTCCTTCTCAGCTCATCTTTCCTATTTTTTTGGCCTATTTTTTTAGCTCGGTTTTTTCAGGATTAATTGCGGTTTTTGAATAAATTTTTCATTGAGGAACTGCCTTGATTGACCAACGATTCCACTAAACTTACCATAAATTCTAATAACCCATGCCACTGTTTTTCACCCGCAGTAACACCCTGTCTGTGGATATCTAAAATGATATCTTTATGCTCGTGTTCAAAAAGTCTCTGATGATAGCGGTTGATAATATCTCCATCTAACTGAATGATTGATTGGGCATAAATCATATCGGTTGTTACTTCTTCAACCGGGTCTAATGCTTGCGATGCTTCGCTTTTTTGCAAAGACTTATTCCGATTATCCAGGGCTGCTTTCAGCTCATCAACTTTCCGCAAGCTCCGTAAAAATCTACTGTCATCGAGTAAGTTTTGAATCTTGTTAATCTCAACAGCCGGATTCGCAGAAGGACTCAGCGGGTTAGGCAGTTTTGTTTTTTGAATATCCAGTTCTGCTGTGGGATCGCTGAGAACTCGGACATATTCCCTGAGCTGTGAAGCATCCTGTTCTAAAAGTTTCTCCTCAAGGCAATATAGGCAATACTCTGTCTCGATTTGTTTACGCAGACTCAGATACCGAGGCCATAGAGATGGATGGATTCCTGTTCTTTCCAAATAGGTTGTGGAAATTGGGTAAATATCTCGATACGCTTCCCAAGGAATAAACTTAGTCCCGCTAATATGATCCACGACCATTGTATTTACTTCGAGAGCCGTGATGTCGATTAGCACATCGGTCAGAGACTGCAAAAAGTTGTTAAAATTTTTCCGCAGGTTGGGATTAATCTCGTTGCTGTTGGTATCTGGTGTATTGACCATCGTTGTATAAATCCAGTTTGGTTTTAATGATTATTTGGAGGGTGGTGGAGGCGATGGATTGTCAAATTCGTTTTCATCTTCTTCAAATTCATCAAACTCATCAAACGGCTTTGGCGGTGTTTGTGAAGGCGGTGTTTGTGAAAATAAAGCCTCTTCAATGTTGACGGGCGATCGCGTATCTGACATCGGTGGAGAAGGCTGGGACGGCTCCACGGGAGTGTCTCCAAACAAAACCGCTATGGGATCTGAAATGCCGCTAGGATTGCTGATATCAGGCGTCGTTGACGGCTCCTCATCTTCTTCCCAGCCATCGTCATTCTCATTCCAGACCTCATCTTCAACAGGCGCAAACCTCGCTGAGAAGGGGTGTGTCGGTTCCTCCTCGACTTCCACTTCTTCCCACTCCTCCTCGGTTCCCCAGTTCACCGCCGAGCCAAATTCCGGCCTCCACCCTGTCTCAAATGGCGGTTCCTGGATGACGGCTTCTTCCCGCTCCTGGGCACTCACGGCTGGCTCTACAGGGGTCTCTGGGGTCGCTGGGGGCAGGAAATCCGGGGGAAGCGCCGAGCCGAATTCCGGCGTCCACCCTGGCTGAAACGGTGGTTCCTGGATGACGGCTTCTTCCCATTCCTGGGCACTCACGGCTGGCTCTACAGAGGTCTCTGGGGTCACTGGGGGCAGGAAATCCGGGGGAAGCGCTGAGCCGAATTCCGGCGTCCACCCTGGCTCAAACGGTGGTTCCTGGATGACGGCTTCTTCCCATTCGGCACTCACGGCTGGCTCTACAGGGGTTTCTGGGGTCGCTGGGGGCAGGAAATCGGGTGTGACGGATGGAGTAGGTGCAATGGCAGGAACGGTGTCAATCTCCACGCGGGGGTCAAATGCGATCGCATCTGTTGGCGACCCCTCAACAAGCAAAACTTCAGGCTCAATTGTCACGATAGAAGCTGCGGTTTCGTCTGGTGGTAGGCGAGGATCAACTCTAGACTTGTCTGGAGGAATCGGGGCAGCTTTAGGATTCTGGTACCCGACTCTTAGCAACATCCCAAATAACTTTTGCAAACTCTTGAGATTGTCGTTGATAATCGCGCGGCTTTGCTGAACTTGCTCTAGATGGAATTGTCGCAGTTCGCTATAGGGGCCACTGTTGAGAAAGCGATCGCCAATCTCGTTGGTGATGTCGCCCTCAACGATATTAATCCGAGTCTGCATCCGAGAACCTGGTTGAGGCTGTTCTTCGCTTGTCCTGTCATCTACGTCGGCAGAGCTAACCCAGGTGGTGATTTCTAACTCAATCGTCTCACTGAGTGCCGTAGAAAGTGCCTCAACAATTTTGCCAGCTTTGAGTTGTTGTTTGAATTTATCGCTTGCCGCCATAACCAAATTTCCAGCCAATTGTGAGTTGTCAATAGAAAGAGGACTGAGGACTGAGGTTTGAGGACTGAGGACTGAGGACTGAGGTTTGAGGACTGAGGTTTGAGGACTGAGGTTTGAGGACTGAGGTTTGAGGACTGAGGTTTGAGGACTGAGGACTGAGGTTTGAGGACTGAGGACTGAGGACTGAGGTTTGAGGACTGAGGTTTGAGGACTGAGGTTTAAAGTAACTAGGGTACAAGCCTTTTCAAAACGGAAATTAGAGGCGCAGTTTGTTTCAAGTTGATGTAGCCCCAAGGAATAAAGCGTCCTGATTTCAAGCCCCTATTTTTAAGTCTGGGGTATACTCAACACTCAAAACTCAGTCCTGAAGAGAAGCTTAACCTTTGACTTGCATTTATTTTGGCTCTCAAGTGTTCTGACTCTTAAGGATTATCTGAATCGATAGGAGGTAAAACTTGCTGTAGATTTGAACGCGATCGCGATCCAGGTATCTCAGACAGCGTGTTCGTTAAAACTGTAAACAGCTGTTGCAAGTTTGCCAGGTTTTCCTGAATAATTTCCCGACCTTCGTGAACTTGCTGGAGGTGAAATTCCCGCAGTTCGTTGTAGGGGCCGCTATTCAAAAATTCGCTGCCGACTTCATTTTCTATATCACCATCCACAATGTTGATGCGGGTTCGCATACAGTGACCGGGTAAAGGTTGACCGGATAAAGATTGGTCTGTCCTCACCCCAGGCGAGGCATCTGAGTCAGCCGATGAAACCCAGGTGGTGATTTCTAACTCGATGGCTTCGCTGAGTGCCAAGGTGAGCGCCTCAAAAATTTTGCCAGCCTTGAGTTGTGCTTTAAACTCGTTACTTACTCCCATGAAGAAAAGCCCTCCAAAAGCTTTGCCTTAGCCAATATTAGACACGCAGATCCTTTGCCTCAATCAAAAATCTAGGAACCTTAACAAATTCCGGAGCAATTTAAGAAAAAGGCACCAATCAATTATCAGTTGTTATTTGCTGGTAGCAATGGACAACAAACTTCTTTCATTTTTTATCCTGCCAAAAGTCGGTGACATCATATCCCAGTTCACCGAACATCTGGCGAAGTAGTGGCAAGCTCAGACCAATGACATTCGTATGGCAACCTTCCAGTTTGTCTACAAATAGTCCCCCTCTGCCTTCCAGGGCAAAGCAGCCAGCACATTTAAGGGGTTCGCCAGTGGCGACGTAGGCTTCAATCTGGCGATCGCTAGCATCGGCAAAATAAACTTTTGTGATGCCGCAGCGTACCACGGTTTTGTCTTGCTGCTGGTCAATTAAAGCATGACCCGTATAGAGTTCGCCGATTTGGGAGCGCATTTTTTGCCAACGGGCGATCGCTTGTGCTGCATCTGCTGGTTTCCCATGAATCTCACCGTTAACCAGCAACACCGAATCGCATCCCAATATCAAAGCATCTGGAAATTGATTCGCAACCGTTTCCGCTTTCCGCAACGCCAGAGTTTGCACCAATTCGGATGCAACGCTAGTTGAGACTTGGGACTCATCAAAATCACTAGGGCAAACCACCGGCTCGATTCCGGCACTTTGCAACAGGCGACGGCGGGCTGGAGAAGCGGAGGCTAAGACTAAAGTGGGAAGGGTCATCGTTCTGTTGTCAGTGGCGAGTTGCTAATTGTCAAAAGTTTTAAGTGTTGAGTTTTGAATTAAATAATTCTCTTTTCGCCTCAACTCTTATCACTCTCATCACTTTTATGAGCCATTAGCCATCAGCCGATCGCTATTAATAGACGGAAAATGAACTAACGACTTGCTCTAACAATGGCTTCAACTTTTCCCAGCGTTTTTCTGTGGTAGAAGCGTTGAAGGTGACAAGTTTACCGCGACTGACGGCGATAGAGGCAAGATTATGGCGTTGCTGATTGGGGAGTTTGACGGTGTATTCCAGTATGTAATAAGTCTTAGAGTTAGATTCCAGCTTTTCAGCGTTCACTAATTCTGCCTCGCGTCCCGATCCTGGGGGTGCGATCGCGCTTTTTGATAATTTGTATCCCACTTCCGTCGGTGTCCCCAACTCAGCGAGGCTTTTCTCTGCCCCAACCGGGTTAATGACGACTGACACATTTTCAGAAGGCTCAATGATATCGTGGAACACCACATCGGCTCCACCCTTCACCTCGACTGGAAGCCAGCCGTTGGGATATAGGAACTGATAACCGTCGGTGCTATCTACATAGCTTTTTAAGCCACTGGTGGCACTAGCGACAGTGCAACTTTGCAAGCTTACGCTTAATACCACCAGTAGTAGTGCGGCAATCCGTTTTAGCATTTCCCTCTTTCCTTGCAATTTTGTCACTAAGCGCCATTTGTCTCATTTTCCCACTTCCGGGGAACTTCAGAGGAAACAACGCTACAGAGGAAATAACCTGGTTTGCCGTCTCAAATAGCCGCAATTCTCTATTGGATGCAGTCCCGAACCTCACCCCTAACCCCTCTCCGTTCACGGAGAGGGGAAATATTGAACCCCTCCCCGTGAACGGGGAGGGGCAGGGGTGGGGTTCCGAGTGTCTATCGCCCAAGATTTTTTGTCCGAATGCGTCGCCCCTACTCGCACCGAATTATTCAGGCAATTTCACCATCTCTCGCACGTTACCGCGCACGCCACCCACTCCCTGGCTAAACTGACGATCTTGCTGATGGACGATCGTTGGCATCCCATATTTCGGTGCCATGATAATCACCCCAAAACGGTCTACCTTCAGATGGGGAATGCATTGCAGGCGGTAGCGTTGTAAAAGCATTGCCAGCACGATTTTGATTTCCATCATGGCAAAGGCTGCACCGATGCACATCCGAGGCCCAGCGCTGAAGGGATTGTATTCAAAAATAGTGGGTTCAAATCCTTCCCAACGGTGCGGATTAAAAACCGCCGGTTCTGGATAGAGTTCGGGCATCTGGTGAGTCTGGTAAATACTGACAAATACCTCCGTTCCCGAAGGCAAGGCATAACCACCGAGTTCAGTCGGTTGCGCGGTGACGCGCCCATTCCAGGGGACTGGCGGCAATACACGCATACTCTCTTTGATAACTCGCTCTAATAACGGCAACTGTTGCAATTGCTCGACTGTCGGCGCTTCACCATGCAGCACGCTTTCGAGTTCGTCGAGGAGATCGGCAAAAATTTGCGGATGCTGCGAGAGGAGGAACAGCGTCCAGGTAAGTGCATTGGAACTGGTTTCGTGTCCGGCTAAAAAGAAGACGCCAGTATGTCCCAGCAATTCATCATCGCTCAGAGCGAGGCCAGTTTCGGCGTCACGAGCTTGGATCAGCATCGACAGCACATCCCCATCGTCAGTGCCCTTTGCCCTTTTAGTTGCAATCAGCGATCGCATCTCGTCGTCAAGTTGGGCGATTAGATTCAGAAAGCGATGGTAGGGCAATCCTGGTAAGTCCACAGGGAATAGTGCCATCATGGGGGTTCCCAGCAAACCTACAGTATCCTGAAAAAGTTTCCCGGTAATGCCGCCCATCTCGCCAACATCAGCACCAAACAGTGTCTTTGTCGCCACTCGCATTGTCAGCAGTCGCATAATCTGGTCAATGTCACTTTGCTCCCCAACCCGGATTTGATCGAGTACCGATTGGGTGATGGTAACGATATCGTTGCGGTAGGACTCGATGCGCTGTTTGTGAAAGGCGGGCATGAGGAGTTGACGAGCTTGCCGATGGCGATCGCTATTGATGCCAAAGAGTCCCACGGCAAAGTGCTTCAGGGGTTCTGTCCGCGCCGAGGCTTCCCGCCTGCGGTACAATTTTCCGGATAAGGGATGCTTATAATAAATCTCGTGCTGGGTCGTTACTTGGCGCACGAGTTCCGGGCCATAGACAAATACAGTACCGGGACAATTGGGGAGCGGTGAATAAAGATTTGTGCCCCCACCATAAGTCAGGGAGACAACTGAGCCATAGGTTTGGAAAAGGTCGCGGGTATAGCCGATCGAGTCGGATGCGAAGCGATAAATATGGGTAGCACGTCCGAGAATGGGTCCTGGACGGGGGCCGGGAACGGTTAAATTAGGCTTTAGGGTGGTCGAAGTCATCGTAGTCTCCTTCGGTGATGACATCAAATCAAGCAAATGCGCGAACAGTCTGTAACTGTATGCGCTTAACCTTAACTGCCTCTTGAGTTTACTTGCTCCGTTGGGTTAACTATCTTCATCAACCGGAAGTTATTGCGATCGCGTTTTTGGTCGGGTGCCAGATAACTACGGCTTAGACGGTTTTATCGAGCTAACTGGACTCAGGATGCATGGGCTTGTATCTCATCTAAGTGGCACTTATCTTGTTCAATGCCCTACAGGAGAGGACAAGCATGGGAACTGACAAAGATTCCAAAAAAGCAGGGCGGCGATATACCTCATTTGAACTTCAGGGCGTTTCCGTACATCTGAAAGAACCCTTCTGGATAACGGTTCTAGGCGTTTTTATGGTTATCCGGGGTGGAATGTTTTTGCTGAATCCTCAACTGGCAACCTTAGAATGCGATCGCCGCCAATCTTTAGGTATGTGTAAACTCGTGGTGTCGAGTTTGCGAGGGGAAACCGTGACTCCCTTTCCACTCGATCGATTGGAGAAAGCAAACGTTCAGAAACATGGAAAATCAACTCAGCTTGTCTTGCAAACATCTGACGGGAAACTCTACTTTCCAATGAATAACGGTTTTAGTTTTACAGAAAACAAAACCTCCCAGATCAATGCATTTGTCCAAGATTCAAAAGCTAAGTCTCTAAAAGTTGAGCAGGATAATCGTTGGTACGTCTATCCGCTCGGAGCTAGTTTGATAATGTTAGGAAGTTTATCTCTCTGGTTTACCTTAAAGGATTTTCTAAATCAGTCTAAACGTCGCTCTAATTTTTAATCCTCTTTGCAAGCGCGAACTGACTTGTCAGCGCCTTCGCTATCGCGTGTTTGGTTGGGTGCGATATAACTACGCCATAGGCGGTTTTCTACAGCTAAGTAACAGTTGAATAAATCGTTATGTCGCTCGCTTGGGAGCCGTCGGTGAAGCAATTTTGCAGAGGCGATCGCTTTTGCAGGGACGATCGAGTTGGGGCAGAAAAAATCAGATTTCCCCCTACCTTCGACAGACGATTGTTTCTGTTTTCCCCCGATTGGTAAATCGAACCTGTGAAACCGAAGTAACGATATGGAAGTTAAAGTTAGCGACACCTGCACCTTTGTCTCCGATTACTTCTAAAGTCAATTCCCCCTGATGACCGGAACTCCCTGGATCGGAAATAATATAGTTTCTGCCTTGGGTCGGTGCCACAACTTTCACGCTGCCTACTCGTTCTAGAATGGGCTGACAAGTTTTGATTGAGTTCACCACTTCCTTGTAATCCCCAAATTGTATGTACGCCCATTCCTGCCGAACTTCAGCAGGAGCTTTGACACTGGGGAAACTGCCGTTGTGAAGCCAGATTAAGGTTAAGGCGATCGCGCACGGAATTAAGGCTCTAAACAATAAAACTCTTAGCGTGGAATTAGATTTACTTCGTTCATATCTACAAGCAATCCGAATTCCTAAAAAAGATAGCAAAAGTGAAATAGGCAAAATAATATATGGAGAATAAAGCAGGTACGGGATTGGGGTTAGGAAATTCAGGAAAAAGGGTAAACTGCCAACCAGCAAACCGATGATGCAACCCAACACCAAAAACGATGGCTCAATTGCCGATTTTCGGGTTGAAATCTGTTGAAACGCCAGAGCCGTCGTATAGACACCCAGAAGATATAGCCCAAGAGCGATAGTTGCCCCTAACCTAAACCAGCCAGGAATGGTCATTGCACGATAGTTGAAAAAATAAGAGTTCAGAGACGTGAAGATCCCGAGCCATGCATAGGAAAGCCCCACCAACACAGCCAGTAGCGAAACTATATTTTTTCTCACCAGACGATCGCTCCCAAACGCACATAGCTCCTCTGAATACATCTGTATCTTGATGTTTTACAGAATTTAACGCTCTATATACTTCTGATTGGATCGACGTTCCAATTAATAACGGTTTTATCCTTTTCTAGAGTTAACAGGCTGATAAAACCCAGCGATTAAATCAGTCTGAATCTTCCCAAAGATTCAGGCAGGAAACCGTTAAAAATCCTAGCGTGAAGGTATGGCTCTCTCTGATGACTAACGAGCCGGGGACGCTGCGCGATCGCTATGAGGCAATACAAAAGCTTTCCTGCTTATTGGACACGGCGACAACTACTCCGGCTTGGGGTAGCAGGCACGATCTTACCGTTCGCGATCTCTCAACTCTCTAGTTGTTTGCAACAGAATTTATTGACAATGGAAAGTTCAAAGCAAGCTGATTCTTCCGCTACAGAAGGACGATTATTATCCCGTCCAACTCGCCCGACAGCAACCGCAACTACTGGATTGCACCCGCTAGGGCTGGACGGACAGCGGGATGGTTTCATCTATGTACCCAAAAGCTATCGGGCAGACCGCCCTGCGCCACTGGTGTTGATGTTGCATGGGGCAGGAGGCGATTCAGAAGGGGCGCTGAATATCGTCCGCCATCTGGCAGATCCCTTCCAGACAATTTTGTTGGCAGTAGACTCGCGCCGACAAACTTGGGACGTTATTCGGAGTGGGTACGGTGCCGATATTACTTTTATCGATCGGGCGCTAGCACAAACCTTCAGCCGTTATGCGATCGCTCAAAATCAGGTAGCGATCGCGGGTTTCTCTGATGGAGCTTCCTACGCCCTTTCTGTGGGCATTACCAATGGCGACTTGTTTAGCCACATCATTGCCTTCTCACCGGGATTCATGGCTCCTGCCGGACAGGAAGGGAAGCCGCAGGTATTCATTTCTCACGGGAAGGGGGACACGGTGTTACCGATTGAGCGATGCAGTCGCCGGATTGTGCCGCAGTTACAACGGGCAAGCTATGACGTGCAGTACCACGAGTTCAATGGTCCCCATACGGTTCCAGGCGCGATCGCTCAAGCTTCAATGGAGTGGTTTACCCAAACAGCACCGAAGGAGAATTGAGCATCCCTGCTTCTTGAATCGCGGCAAAGGCAGTTTCCCCTAAAATGCGATGAGTCGCTGTTGTTGGATGAATGCCATCCCAGAACAAAAACTGGTCTGGACTGCCAGAAGTCCCAGCGCCAGCCAAACAGGCATTGAGGACATTAGTAAAGCCAAACGCTGCCGGATTCGCGATCGCTTCTCGATACAGCCGATTGGCATCTAGAGTCGCAATCTGAAGGTCAGAATGCTGCTGAGCTACCTTAAGCGATCGCCTCAAACCTTGATTATGGGCTTGGGTTAATGCACTGAGTCTGGCAGCATTTGCACTGGTTCGGGTAGTCGGCAACTGTCCCAAATCGGGTAAGTTTACCACCAGGAGCTTTTTAGCACCCTTATCAGCCAGAGAAGCGATCGCTTTAGTGAGATTTTCAACAGGAATTGTGGCTAGCTCGACTCCCTGTAAATAATCATTTCCCCCCGCCCATAGCACATACAGTGCCTCTGAATTCAGCGGTTGATGTGTTTGGATAAACGATTGCACCTGAGCTAGCAAACCAGGGACAAAACTGTTGCGATCGTTTCCTGAAGTTGCTCCTCCGTAAGCAAAATTTTTGGTTTGATTCGAGTCGAGATGCAGGCAAAGGGCAAGATACTCAACCCAAACCCGACCATTTGAGTAACGCCCCTGAAAGTAAGGTGGGTTGGGTGGATACATTCCTCCTGTCGCTCGGAACACCGTCCCCGCATCCGAGAGACTGTCGCCAAACACATAGAGTTCTGTAATCGGATGAGTGTTCTGAATAGATGTTGTGAGTACAGCCATGACAAAAATCAGGTCTCAAGTCCTGCTGATAAAATTCCGTTCTTTCTTGGTTCTTTCTTGAAAGATCCGAAGAGTGCTATTTTTACCTGATTAAAACCAACTTCAACAATTATTGGTGGTTCTAATTTTCAGTAAAGATGTTGGCGATTTGTCGCTTCTCTAGGCTAACAAGCTGACTTCAGCAGCGGAGGACGCAACCGAATACTTTCTAGTGTGGATTTTGCCAATAGCCTAAAATGCGATTGCTGCTCAACGCCAGGGAATTAGCCCAGCTTGTATACCAAAAAACAATCGTCAATCCTCTAGGAGTTAGATGTAATTTCCGAGAGGAAGCGAAACAATTGAAGCAGCCTAATCCCGAAGATAGGTCTGTTTCCGCTTCCGTTTATTTTCTGGGAGTCAAATTCTTCTCCCCATCGTCAATAACGAACCGCACTCAAGAATTCGTTTTCGTTGCGAGTGATGTACGCGCTGAGGTTGTTACAAAGGTATTGCCATGACTTCAAACCAAACTACATCCCAGGCGAGTAGCCAAGAAAATTCTTCCATCCATCAGCGCGATCGCCGCCCTCTGATTGTGGCTGGTATTGTGTTAGGAATGAGTCAGGCTGGATTTTTTGATGGGATTGTCATTCATCAATTATTACAATGGCATCATATGTTTTCCAGTGTTAAAACTGATGCTACCGTTGCCGGTTTGGAACTAAATACTCTTGGCGATGGGTTGTTTCATCTGTTTGATTGGCTATTAACATTAATTGGGCTTTTTCTGTTTTGGCGAGCCGCAAAACAAAGTCATTCTTTGTCAGCACCAACCTTTATTGGTTCACTATTACTAGGATTTGGAGCGTTCAATCTTATTGAAGGAGTTATCGATCATCAGATTTTAGGTATTCATCATGTCAGACCGGGTTCGCATACGTTAGCTTATGATATTGGCTTTTTAGTGATTAGTTCCTTAATCGCTAGTGCTGGTTGGATAGTATTGCAATCAGCAAAATCTAATAAAAATGAAGCTGAAACGTAGAAGTTTGAGCGAGTCAGTATTGAGAACAGTCATTATTGCTACTAGGCAGACCTTATATATGAAGCAGTCCTACTGATTCGTGAACGTCAGAACCCCGACTTCTTAGAGAAGTCGGGGTTCTGAATACATAGAGTATAACTATTGACAAAGATTCAACAATTCAACAGTTAATACCCGGTATTTAAATCAGCTCTCCAGTAACCTCTAACTGAGTATGTGTAATCCTTTATGTTGTAAACTCTGCTCGATCTGTTGCATTTCTTCGGTCGTTTCTCCAGCAACAATTCCGTAAATTTCGGTGTAGATTTTCCCGTATTTAACCTTCTCCAAAGCTGACAATATCGTAAAATCTTTACGCTCCAATTCTGGTTTCAACGTGGCAAGAATGGACTCTAATGTCCCATCCATCCGATAATCGCTAGAATACTTAGCGACTTCTTTTCCCAGTCCCAGCAAAGTATGACGCTGTAAGCAGAGTGGAGTCGATCCATTCACTCGAAAATTGGCATCGATTGCATAGAGTTGTCCGTCTTTATCTTCCAATACATCAAAGCCAATCACGCCGAAATACCCTTGTTGATGAGCATACTTACCAACCGCAGCAATCATCTCAAAGAACTTGCTCATGTCGGTTTCTCGGTAGTGAATGAGTCCTCCTAAATAATTGCCTTCTGGAGTGACAAGTTGGGTTGTAGTGCCAATCAGCGTAATCTCTCCTGTCTTGCTGACATAGAACTGCACGCAGTAGTTCTGCACTTCATTCTTGACAAATTCCGAAACAATAATCGTATCCACGAACTTAATCTCTAGGTATTTCCTTAATTCATGCAAGCAGTAGTTTAACTCGCTGGCGCTTTTGATAATATAAGTACCTTCGCCTGAGAGTCCGTGGGAGGTTTTGATCAAGTATGGGAATTGTGGTAGCTGAATGTCTTCCAGGCTAATTTGGTGCAGATTGTAGGTTTTATATTTTGGACATTGTATCCCCAGATCGGCTAGCGCTACTTTGCTAAGCAAGCGGTAGTGAGTATCCGGATGAACAGCGTGTTTTTCTGGTTTGAGATGATCGAAGGGAAATAGAGTGATGAGTTTGTCAAAGCGATCGCTTTGAGATTCTTCCGGAGTATCTATCTGGCTGAGTTCATCCAGATAAGTTGAGCAGTCTATCCTCTCTATGTTTTTGTAGCTGAAACCAAAATGTTCCCGCCAATAGTTAATCAGCGCGTCTTCTGGCGAACTGATGATAACTCCTGGAAGGAGATCGCCTAACACCGCTAGATTTTTCCAAGCTTCCTTCTGGCAAATTTTATCGAAGGAAGTTTTGGTGGCTTCACTACTACCGTCTTGAATATAGTATTTTTTATTGTTAGGGTAAGCAGCCCAAGTCGCAGTCGCCGGGTAATTTAGGATAAATGCATACCGCCCATCTGTGATGTCTTGAGCAAACAGATCGGAAAGAGAATTCCCCTGAAAGTATTGAAAGTCGTATGTTGAGTTCATAAAAAATTACCCCTATGAAGCAAAAGCAGGCTGCACAGCAAACAATCAGTATTCTCTCAATAAACCAATTTTTCTATCATCTTCCTAGGGAGTATTCACTTCAGGAGCAATGGGAAGATAAGCAAAGCTGATAAAATGCCCACACAACTTTTGCTTAGAGAATGAATGAATTGTTATCATTCAGCAATTTGAGCTTTTCTAGCTACTTGCATCACCGCCTCAATCTGAGCTGAACTGAATACGAGATACCCGACTTCTCCAAGAAGCCGGGTATCTGAACTGCTACCATCTCACAAAGGTTGGGGTGGGGTTCCATCCCGTCTTAAATGGGTAGCCAACTCGATTATGCGGCTGGTGAGTGAGGCGTCTGCATCTGTTCTGTATGTGGCTCAAAGGATGCTACTTTTGAGTTGTTTTCTTCTTCTTTCTTGATAAACGCCACTGGTTTGTCCATTTCTGCGGTCATATAAGCTACCGCCATGTCAGACGAGTTGTACGACCACCCAATACGTCCCTGACGGTCTATCAGGATGCAGCCAGCCTCTCCTTCAACCTTAGAGACAAGAGTGTCAATCGCCTTCTGTGCTGCTTCCTCTGGATGGGTGTCTCCAGCCAAAAAATCAATCGCTGTCTTGGCAAGAACCACTGGGATAATTGACTCGCCATCACCCGTCGTTGAGCAACCGCCCAAGTGGTTATCAGCGTATAAGCCGCAACCAACCAGGGCTGTGTCGCCAACGCGACCCTGTGGCTGACCTGTAGTGCCCCCAGTGGAGGTTCCGGCAACTATGGTGCCGCTAGCATCTAGAGCTACACAACCGACAGTGTTAGGACGGTCGATAACTTCCTGCTCCTCTTCCCACTCCTGCTGCTGCTCCTTACTGATCAGGTCTTCTTTTGCACACATCTCCATCTCGTGTTCAGCAGCGAAGCGTTCGCCGCTCCGCGCTACTAGGAACCGGGCTTTTTCATCCATAATCTTGTGTGCCACCGAGATTGGATGACGCACTCCTTGAACTGCTGCTACCGCTCCCCAACCCAATCGATCGCCCTCCATCATCGCCGCGTCTAGCTCTACCTCACCTTCACTGTTGAGAGTCGCACCAAATCCGGCGTTAAATGTCTGGTCGGCTTCGAGAACCCGGATGGCTGCTTCTACGGCTTCTCCAGCACTGCCCCCACTGCGAAGCACTGTCCAACCTGCTTCTACAGCTGCCAAGCAGCCTGCATGGTTCGCTTCAACCTTGCCCTCTGTAATGGTTTTTGCTCCACCATGAACGATTATGCTTATTGTCATACGTGCCTATTTCTAAATTCTGGTTAGATGTATGTAAATGCGATCGCGCAAACGGCTTTGTGAAACAATCGCACTCATCCCTGCGTTAGCCTAAGTAAGCCTAAGCACCTAGCAGCGTAAAGAAAGACTGCTTAGGGAGCTTGCTCAGCTAAAGCCGGGTTTGGCTATTGACCCGATTGCGATCGCTGTGTCTAGTGGTTGGAATTCCCTACAGGTAATATTCCCCGTCGTTTGTTCCCTGTTTTACATTTAAGGGCAGCCTTTAACTTACAGCTTCATCCCTATAGAATGTCTTACTTGCACTTAAGGCTGAATTCTGTATGAACTAAATTTGTAACTTTAAATACAAAAACTCTTAAAATTGCTGGTTGTTGCATCGGTGTTGCTCCCCGTTCATCCGTTTATCGCTGGGAATGAAATAGCGCTGGTTTGCATGGGGTAGTACATCTTTCAGATTTCAGGGTGAAAACTCTCTGGTTGGAAACACTCTCCTCTATCAAGCCTTCCCTGTAACGCCACGCTTCAAAGATTTCGTTCCTGCCATCATCAAGAGTTTTTGAGTCAATTTTATAAACTTTTAAGAAATTTTTATATCCATTCTCTTTTCTTTTAAATGACCTTAGCTTTAAGCCGAGTAAATTCAAAACCTTGCTAAGCACTTTTATGCAACTTAGGCGCTCTTTTTCGGTTTCCATCGGAATGCTGATTCCGATAGCACGTTTAATGTGTTTGCTACACCGGAGTGCAGTCGCTTTGAGTTCAACTAAGTCTAAATCAGTTTCTTTAAATTCACGCTCCGGATGGATAAATTGCAGCACTCCTAATGCTCTAAGTGCCTCTATTTTCAAAGTGTAAGTATTCAAATCTGGCAGGAAAACTTTACCCTCGCCTCTTTCCAACTGCTGATGCCATTCTTGTTGATCTTGTAGTTGAAAATACTCGCTTTCGTGAGTCAAATAGTAGTGAACCAACAACTGTGAATAATATCCCCGATCGTCCCGTAACTTTAATTGAGGAGTCACTTCTACCCCATAGCGCTGTTTCAAGATGTATTTCTGCACTTGATTTCGCTCCTCATCTGTCAAAGAACGCTTGGTTAACAGACGCTCATATTCTCTGGGTTCAATGTCTGGAGAATTCGCAACTGCACTCGCTGCTTGTAATTCAATTTGATTCCGAATTTTGACAATTTGATGCTTGATAAATTTAGTCTTTTTGCGGCGCACTTCAAATTCTTGTTGAATTTTAACAATTTCTCGAACCAGCTTCTTAGAAGTTTCCCAATCGCGAGGAGCTGCTGCTAAAAGCGCCATCCGTAGCTCTCTGAGACGCTCGTGAGGGGGAGCATCGCTCATGACATTTACCTGATGTCCTTCAGCGATTAATCCTTCTAACATCGATTGACGGTACAGAGTAATCGAAGCATTTACTCTGGCTGCAAATTTTGCCCAACTTCTGAGGTGAATTAAGTCATAAACTAAAGGCAAATCAACATCAACTGGATGAAGCGGACTCATCAAAGCTAGGTTTTCTTTCTGATTTTCTTGGTACCAGTGAGACAGTACCCGATAATTCTTACTACCACTGCCAATCATGCCAATGCCTCGTTTGGCACACCAAACAATTCGCGGCACGCTCTGACGAACTCTGGCTAATGCTTGTCGTGCTTCCGAGTCTGGGATTACGCCTTGAAAAATTCCATAAACCCGGTCGAAATGTTCCACGTCAATGCTGACTCCCGTACCTAGGCTAGGAGTCACAAAAACCGCGTCATAGTCTAAGGCTTTTTGATTGATAGCTTCAACAAAATTGACCGCCTCATGACCGGGAGTGCTGGTTGTTTGGGAACTAACTACTAAGGTCTTGGGGTATTGTCGAAGGAACTGTTCTAGACGTTGTTTGATGTAGCGATCGATGGTTTCTGAACTGTAACGACCGGAACGACTATCGGTTGTGACATAACACTTTCGTCCGGCTATCAGATCGAGTTCCAACTGTTGAATTAGCAGAGTAGGGTTTGGGGTGTTGTGGAAGGTGACATCCCAGCCATCAGGCTTCCACTCATTTAATACAACCCACGGCTCAATTTTAATTCCTGCTAGTCCTTTCAGGTAGTCTAGGGAAAGGTCTGATAAGTCAGCATCTTGAGCGATAACCAAACCGCCAGTTTGCAGCACAGTGGAGATTAGCTGCTGGAAGACTCTTAATATCTTGATTCGCTTGTCTTTACAAGTGTCACTGTTGAGGAGATGCCATAAGGATTGCTCAACTTCATCCAGAATCACGATCGCGCCTTGCCAATGTTCTGGGTTCAGCTTCCAAATGGAATCAATACAGAGTCCTAAAGATGGGGCAATGGGTAATAAGTTATGCAAATTTTTATCCCGCTTTTCGAGTGTGCGGTGATTAATCCAGTTCACTCCAATTTTTTCGCACAAGAACTGCCCTAGTTGGATTCTATGGGTGAGCAGCAGAACGCGATCGCCTCTATTTTTCGCTTCTTGGATTAGCGATACCAATGCGGTAGTTTTCCCGGTTCCTTTAGCAGACTTGATTCCGACTAATCCAGAGGTGGGAAAAGGCAATTTTTCCAGGTAGCGCCGGTTGAGGGTGAGTGCGGGGGAATAGGTTAACTCGGTGTGGGGTTTGCTTTTGGCCAGGTCAGTTTCTAAGTTGAGGCTGGCTTCATAGACTGTCTGGAAGGCGGCAGCGCCTTGGGCGACTATAAAATCATCAACGCCTTTTTGTAATCCGGGAAGCCGGATAATTTTGACCGGGCACTTTTGTTCCTCTAACAGTTCGCCCAGTTGAGTTTGCGCTTGATTGACTGCTTTGATGGTCTTGGGTTGAGTTTCGTAGTCAAAGCAGATAAAAAAAGTGCGTTTGAGTCGCGTGAATGCCAGAAGGTCGGGAATTAATTGTCGGCTAAGAACATTGCCTTGAAAGTCTTTGGTGACGCGGTAGCCGCTAGTAATGCCCGGTAAAGCGATCGCAGCATATCCTTGGGTTAACAAAGCCGCTGCTTTTTTGGCTCCCTCGCAAAGGATCGTCGGGATTTTCATCTCTAGCACCCACTGCCAAAATCCCAGCGCTTCTCCGTTTTGAGCGATCGCAATCTTCTCTGGCATAGGGACACCGTAGCGCGATGCCGTCTGCTGCCAGATATGAAGCGGCACTCTCAGACAAAAAATCCGTGTCGGCGTGCAGGGCGGATGCTCGTACTTGATGAGTTTACCCTTTTTATCTGGTCTGGGATGGTTCGGCTTATAACACCCCCACTCCATCAACCGCCAATCGTTAAGGGGATCGAGTCCCGAACACCACCAGCCTCCTTTTGCCCCATGAGCATAACGATGTAGCCACCAACTGCTCACCATCCCAGTATTCGTCCGGGGAATGCGATTGGAGATCAACAAATACTCATAAAAGGCGTCTCCTTCCAATGAGATGAAGTTGAGCAAAGCCAGATCGCGGTCAATACCGCTGTCTAAGGCTAATTCCTGAAAGTGTTTGGGGTTTAGGCTGGGTGGATGCATTTGGAGGAGTATAAAACTCTTGAGACATCAACGGATCTAAAACCGTACCACGAACCAGCCGATTAAACAGCTAAAGCGTGGATGTCTAATTCACAGACCCAACTCCTGAAACCCTTGTAAAATCGTAGTTTTTTCCGGTGCCGTTCCCCAACAGAGCGCACCAGCGCAATAAATTTTGGAACCTCACCCCCAACCCCTCGACTTCCACGGAGAGGGGAGAATATTCAACCCCTCCTCGTGAACGGGGAGGGGCTGGGGTGGGGTTCATTAAAATATAGCCGTTCTCACTTGAGTCCTTGAGTGCAAGCCACACACTCGGAACCTCACCCCCTACCCCTCGACCTTCACCCAGCGGGGAATATTGAAGCCCTCCCCGTAAACGAGGAGGGGCTGGGGTGGGGTTCAACCTTACTGCATCCAAATGAGAATTGCCGCCATGAATACCGACTATTCCTTTAGGCAATACACAATAATCGGGTGGGGTTGCCCCTTTACCTGCTGGGGAGGCAATTCTTGAGTCGAAATCGTCGAGGGTAATTGCTTATGAGTCGCCGCACTCAGCAGCAACGGTGTTCCAAGTTCTTTGGTCAAAGATTCGATCCGCGAGGCGACGTTCACCGGATCTCCGATCGCAGTGTACTCTAAGCGCTGGGGTGAGCCGATACTGCCTAACACCACAGATCCCGTATGAATGCCAATTCCCATTGCTAAAGGAGCTTGTCCCTGTTTTTCTAAGTCGCTATTAATCGATTGCAGACTGGCGAGCATTTTTTGAGCCGCTGCAACAGCCTTGGTAGCATGATTGTGGGGATCATCTCCGACGCCAAACAGCGCCATAAATCCATCCCCTAAGAATTTGTTTACCATTCCCCCATGTTCCTGCTCAACAATTTTTACCATTTCAGTTAGGAACAAGTTCAGCATCGCCACGACTTGCTGGGGAGAGGAAACCGCACTTCGGGCTGTAAAGTTGCGGATATCGGCAAACATAATTGTTAATTCCTGCTCGACTCCGCCTAAGCTGGGATCGCGCTGGAGAATCTGTTGGGCAGCGGTTTGACCGACATGACGACCAAAGGTTTCTTGCAAGCGTTGTTTGTCTCGCAACTCCTCAATCATGTCGTTAAAATCATCAATTAAAGGGCCAAATTCATCGGCTCGCAGCAATTTAATGTGGATATTAAGGTTCCCAGATGCTACCATCCGAGCCGCCTGTTGTAGCTCCTCTACGGGTTCAACGACTAATTGACCGACCATCAAAGCACTGCTAAACCCGAAGACCATACCCAACACCCCGACGGCGATGGTAAACCAGGGATCGGGCGTTGCGGATGAACTAGCGGTCAAGCTTAAAAGTAATAGCGAAGCAATCGGACATACCCCAGCAGATATTGCCCACACGAGTCCTCGTTGCCGAAGCGAGAGGGGGAAAGCCCCCGGTGTTTCCGCCGGGTGAGCTTCTTGAAACAGCAACGGGTACAACAGTCGCTGGGTAAACAGCTCAACGATAAAAAAACCTTGAGGAACCGCAATCAGCGCTGCAACGATCACCGAAATCGACAGGTGCAAGAATACGCGCCGGTCGAGCGTTCCCGGAGCATAATGCAGGGGGAGTAGAAATGCGGGAATGCACAACAGCCAACCGATTCCAGCTATAAGCATTCCCCACCACGGCAGATTAATCGCTCGTTGTCTGGCTTTAATCAGATGCTCGGCTCTCAAGGTTTGCTGGTGTAGGATCTGCTGTAAAGGGTGCTGTAGCGACAGCACAATCTGCACCCACAGGAACAGCGCGACTGGGTAGACGACAACGTTGTAAACCAACAGAGTATTGACAAAGACTCTATTCTGCGCGGGAGTCAGCAGCGATTGAATCTGGGTCAGGTTGTACCAGATATTAAATGCACTGCCAATCAACTCGGCAGCGAGTGGCGCACAGGCAATCATCCCTAGACGATAAAGAATGAGCCAGTTTAATTGACTCCTATCAACCAATCCATAACGGGATGCCATGTCCGCCTCCTTGATGGGGAAAGCCAATCGTTGTTGGCATGGTTTTACAGCGATCGCTTCCCGGCTTCTGGTTTTACCGATTCCTACGGCAGTGTGTCTTACTCATCATTGTGCGAAAAAGATAAGTATTTCAGTGATTTCTTACCACTATGCTTTACAAATTGAGCTGTTTCCGGGGCATTTTCAGATGAACTGACAAACTCAGCCAATTTTTTAGTCGGGGAGGAATTATTACCCAATGCCTCGCCGCTACGAGATGCCAAGATGAATCCAGATGCATTGCCATGTCCCAATGGCAATGCCGTGTCCCTACGCTCATTGGGATGAATCGCAATTTCACAAAAAAGCCTTCTTTATAGAAGGCAGAATCTCACTGATGAGTAAGCAGTTCTTGAGTGGTAGATAGATTTATATATAGCGATTGTTTAAGGCGGGATTCCAGTCGCTTTTTTGAGCGAACCTTATTTGAGGTAGCTTAAATGCGTGACATTCACTTGCGCGATCGCTTAGTAAAAAAAATGCCCTCTCATCTCTTCCGCTGAAAGGGCATCGTCTAACTGATGGGTGTGAGAAGGGTTTTCACCATGCTTCTTAAAAACAAGCATAAGTCGGCAATGTGACAGGGGTATGACAAGTAAATAGCAATGCTGCGATCGCTGTTGCTCGTCTTGCCCTCGTTCCTCTAAAACAACCAAACCGTGTTATTTACAAACTCAACGATGGACAACCAGAACCGAGCAGGGGGCATGATGGAGGACGTAATTGCTGACGCTACCGAGAACTAACTCACCAATTGCAGAACGACCCCGACGCCCCATTACGATGAGATCGGCACCCCAAGTTTGGGCTAAGTCACAGATGTTTTCACCCCGACTGCCAAGGCTTTGGGTGAATTCGGTACTAATTCCTGCCTTCGTTGCTTCATCTGCACGCGATCGCAGTAGCGCCAAGTATTGACTTTCAAATGCATCCCACTGCTGTCGATAGTCGCTTGGGACATCATCGCGTCGCCAAGGATAGTAATCCAGACCGGGCATGCCAGGAATCCCCGGACTGCCCTCTTCATTCGCAGATAGGACGTGCAATAGCATCAGACTGGCATGGAACGCTTTCGCTAAGGATACGGCTTCATCAAAGACTTGCTTGCCGATTTCAGAGCTATCCATTGCCACGAGAATTTTGTAAAACATACACACCAGTCCCAACCTGTTTTTGTTGCCAGAATGCAGCACTTCTTGACCAGCGAAGCCTGGATGTTTAGCTCTCCTTGCGGTTTGGGCTATGACTACCAGTTCCTCCATTATCAGAGGTGCAGATGATACTCTTCGACCAAATTAGTCGAGACTGGGCAGGAATGCCAAAGAGCAACTGGTCTAGCGCTTTACTTGTCTGGTAGCCGAGGACTAGCTTTCCCAACCAGGGTATCGTTGCCAATCCCAGTCGCGATCGCTATCCATAAAAAAATGCCCTCTCATTCCTTCTGCTGAGAGGACATCGTTCTTTAACTGATGGATATGTCAGAAGCAATTACCCTATGCCTACATAAAGTTTACTCATGCAAATGTGACATCAGGGTGACAACTACATAGCAATGCTGCGATCGCCAATTACCTACCGTGAAGATTGTTTAATTTGATACCGTTTTTCCCCGGAAAAGCTTGTGAAATCAGCGTCCCGCAACGATCCTCTACCTTTCCTTTAGTTGATCCCAGCCCCACTGGTAGGGTTAAACACACTTTACTAGAATTAGCAACACTAGCAGTAGTGGAGTGAAGGGGCTACACTCAAACTAGCATTGCTCGTGGCAGCACTCTTCGCGCCGAGGTCTGAAAATGGTGAACACTAGCGCGGTCGCTCTCAAACCCTGCATCTCACCCAAACTGGTTGAGCAGTTTCCGGTTGGGTGTCGAGTCAGGCGCTTGGACTTTTGTACGGAAGGGGTAGTGGTGAAATACGAGGCGGGCGATCGCATAGGCTACACAACGGATGATGGGTGGTATGATTTTCCTCATCATTCCCAGCTCCAACGGATTGATGCGGATGAGGTGGATTGGTAAATAGCACAGACTTGTCAGGGGTAGGCGAACGCTTCGCTTTGAAGACACGCGATCGCGTCTACCCAAAAGAGTCGCTCATAGCGTTTTTGCCGCCACTTTAATGGCTGAGAAATTGCTGGATGTAGCTAGCCAAACTTTGTTGTAATTGCCAGTCAGTGCTAGGAATCGGAGTTAAATAAAATCGCTGTCCTGATAAAAGCATCAGAGTAAGCCGGTAAAAGCGAATTCCTCCTAAGTTAGATTCTTCTACTTGAACCCCCGTAATCTTGTCAATTGAATAACCCGTTACTTGAGTTCCCAGCCAACCTTTTTGTTTGAGAATTACTCGATTGAGATGTTTATCAAACCGGCAAGTCTTCACCGGACTTCCAAACATCATCAAGTTAGCGCAAAAAATGCAGAACAATCCAAAAAAATCAATCGGCCAATTGGAAGAAATAAAAACGAGAAGCCCTAAAACAGCGGTAAAACTACTCAGCATCCAAATGCCAACTGGGCGTTCTCGCAGGGTGAGTAATGTAAAAGTTTGCTGAATTACCTTCATCGGTTTAGCTGTGGATGCGATCGCACCTCAAGAGCAGATTTGCTCTTGCTACTGTCATAGGCCACGCCTGACAAGAATAACCAAAACTGTTGCCACGAATCATAAAAAGCAAAAATCCCACTTCCCAACTCGACGCAAGTCGATGTCTTGACGCGCCATAAACCCATCATAAGACTGCCAACTTAAGTTGGGACAAACCTTCTCGACCAAGCCGTCTCTGGTTCCTGGGAGCGAATCAAGGAGCCACTCAGTAGTTTTTACCACCTCCTGCTAATGGGTGACCAACAAGCGGGATATTGAAATATCCAGTTGCATGAACTGAGCGTGCGAGGTGGAAGGGAGAACGCTTTGGTTAGTTTGGAATAGTCAAACACAGGAATTCCAAGAGACTTAAGCCATGCTTGCTAAAGAATCAACTCAAATATCAGTCAAACCAGCTCAACTCAATAAGCCCGTACTGCAAATAGGGAACTCTGGAGCCGCAGTAAAAGAATTACAACAACTATTAACTAAAAGGTTTGCTTATAACGGAGCTATCAACGGAAACTTTAATGGAGAAGTCGAATTTGCCGTTCTTGTTTTTCAAAATTGGATGTTTCTCAAAGAAGATGGCGTCGTGGGTCAAATGACCTGGCAGGCTCTCTACACCGGCGCTCCCGTAAATATGCCAGTGCTGAAACGAGGCGCTAAAGGTGAGATAGTCATCACGCTTCAGAGTGTACTGTCTTTATCTGGTGATTTTGATGAAGAAGTGAATGGAATCTTCGGACCCCACACTGAAGCTGCTGTGAGATCCTTTCAACTGCGTAGTGGTCTATTAGCAGACGGAATTGTGGGCGAAAAAACCTGGTACGGGTTGAGTAAGGTGCGTCAACAAATCGGGGGGTGTTGAGCCGGTTGCGTGGATACGCTTTTCAATACTTGCACATTTCAAGCGATCGCTAGCCGTAGATTTTGACCTGGTGACGCCACCGGCTGAATTCTACCAAACCGCTCTCCTGCTTGCGAATGTGATGCACCTCACACTCACCATCCGAGGTGCATCACGAGGGGTTCCAAAGTTCTGTCACCTAAATCTTTTTAAACAATCACTTTTGCTTGCGGGTTGAATCACGATTCGCCATAGTATTTTCACCGATATTTAGGGCATTAAGTTCCCGTGCCCTAATGATGATCCCACCGAGTCAACCCCAACCCTCAGTAACATCCAACGTCCTTGATACTGACGTTAAAGAAGTTCCCAGCCAATATAAAGGCTGGTCAATTAGTACAAAAGTGATTGATGGAAAGCTATGGTTGCGTTGGCAACATCCCCAAGAATCCTTCCCCCGGTTTGGGTGTCCTGTAAACGAAGCTGGCCTTGCTTCAACCATTGGTCATGTGCGATTCCTCATCGATCTCGCCATCAAGTTGGAGTCAGGAGTGCCCGCGAGAAAGCCTTTGACATCAAATGACTCAAATGTCTCCGACCGGATAGAGCGATCGCTTTTTCGGGTTGATTATATGGATGGGGATTCACCACTTGCATTTGTAGGCTGAATTTCACTGACAATTTCATAGAAAGCAGTGGTCGGCGCTTCCTCAAACAAAGGATTCATCTGATTTAAGATGGCTTGGTATGCCTCGCTTTGATTGGCTTGCATATCTTCGATACTCTCCCAAAGAATAATAGCGATTCCTCGGTCAGTCCCCGGTTCTTGCAGTAAGTACGACCCCTTAAAGCCGTGCGTGTACGTTGAGACAGCTTTTTCATAGAGTTGCTCAGCCTCATCAAATTTGCCAGGTTTGAATTCTCCAATCGCAACATAGGCAAATTTGTGCTTTAAAAAATCTTGAAACTCTGTCATGGTTTCCTCCTAGAAGCTGGGGTTATCGCGGTTTTGTCGGGGCTAAGCCTACGGTACGCTAATGGGTTGAAGGGAGAACCGCTTGATTGATGCGATCTGCTGAAAGCAGCAGCGCTTCGCTATCGCGCCCTTCATCCTCGATCATTGATCGGGAATTTGCTTGATGTAGGCTTCGGTATAAAGGGTTAAACTACCCTCTTGTACATCCATCTCCTTAATGCGGATTGCCATCCCTTGGAGGTCAAAATAGGGCAAGTTTGCCAGTTCTCCTAACTTCTCCATCAAGGCGATCGTGAGTTCCAGTGAAATGCCTTGTCCAGGATTACAGCTAAACCCCTCCAACAAGATTGGCGTTGAAGAAGTGCGCGGACGCACTACGGCGGCGAAACCGACTTGTCGAGCCTTATCCACGTCATGCAGTAGCATTTTTCCACTGAATTCCATCTTGCCCTCACCCGGCAGATGCATTTCCAGTTCTTGCGGTTCCAAGGTCACGAGTTGACCATCTGCATTCAACTCCATGCTTTGAAACTTGCTGCGGATGTAGTCTGAGTTTAAAGCGCGGTTGATATCTTGTTCGGTGAGGACAACACGGGCAGTCGCGTCTAGCGGATGGTTCAGCTTAATCTGCCCGAAAATCGCGTCAAATAGATTGATCGCAATATTATCGGCGTGCAATTCCATTTCCTGCACGCGAATATCTTTCTGAATCGCCAGACCCCGACCTTCAACCGAAACTGAATTAGCCTTTCCTTGAGCCATCTTCAGCAAATCGGTTCGGACATCTACATTGATGTTCTCTACGCTATCCATCTGGCTAGATAACCCCATTTCGACAGCCTGGGAGAGGGCCTGCTCCTCTAGGCGTGGCTCGTCTGTCATAGTGCTTAATCTCAAGAAGTGTGCTGATACTGGTTACTCTAGACGCTCATCACTCAGCAGCGTATCTGCATCTCGGAATAAACAAAATGTAATAAATCATCTAGTCCAATATTTTTTGGCTCTGACAAACCTAACCCCCAACCCGTTCCCATGCAGGGAACGGGAGCCAGAGCCATTTTCACAGTTCCTCTGGGGATTGGAGAGGGTTTGGGAAGAGGTAAAACGCTCCATCCATTCCCGATCTCAAAGTATTGCCTACTTGCTTATCAGTCTAAATGTGTCGTTTCTGGAGACAAGATAAGCCATGAATCTGGGCTGTAGTTCGTTGTTGAAGGATTTTGACAGATATGAAAAAGCGCCTGGGAGTCTTGCCGTGTTTCGACCCCAGACGCTTTTTCTTCTAAACTTGCTCCTCACACAACTAAAGAATATCGCTTGTTCAATCGAGCCGATACTCTAGTACGTGACACTTGATCAACTGACACGCGCTTGATAAAAATCTTTACATTATGGTTGATGAGCGCCCAGACGGAGGAAAATCGCTCGGCGGCTACAATATTAAGCTGGTCTCTGGGCGATCGCTCTTTTGTAACGTGACACACCCAATACATTCCAGGTTGCCGAAGCGTCGGTCATCTTTACAATCCCCGATCGGGATTCATCCAGAACAACCCACGCCATTTTTCAGTATCAGACCCGATTTAGGAATTTTAGGTGTATTCAATTTGAAGGAAAACCGCGAGAACTCCGAGAATTGCCACCCCAACAATGGTTTCCCGTTGCTCATCCCAAAGACGGCGCAAGCCATAAAAAACATAGGTAAACGCTGCACGGCGTTCTCGTCCGAGTTCAGCCATGAGCAATTGAACTTTAGCATCTACCTCTTCAATCGAGACTTCGCCCTTTTCATAGGCAGCTTCTAACTGATCTAATTTGCGCCAATATTCTTTGGTTGCTTCAAACAGGTTAGGCATCATAACTTAAAGGTGTATTCTTTTATTGTTAACTTATGTGAATTAAGCTAACGCGCCTGTCTGGGTGGTTGTGTCTATAAAGGGGTAGAACCCGATTGTCTATAAATAGGTAGAACCCTGGTTGCGTGAGTCTTCAAATCCCTAAATGGGAGAGTCCTTCGGCGGGAAGCGATCGCTTCTCTTATTGGCTGACCAGATGCAGCTTCTGGCGATCTGAGATCGCGGTAAACTCAGATGTTGCACCCGATTCCTTTTTTCTAACTTCCGGAGTTAATTACCTTGGGCATAGAACTACGCAGTTACGTATTTCTAGACAGCTTGCAGCCTCAGCACGCAGCTTACATGGGGACGGTAGCACTAGGGTTCTTGCCATTGCCAGGAGATACGTCGCTGTGGATTGAAATCTCACCGGGCATTGAAATTAACCGGATTACTGATGTCGCCCTCAAAGCTGCCTCTGTACGTCCAGGGGTGCAGGTGGTCGAACGACTATACGGGCTACTAGAAGTGCATTCCAGCCGCCAAGGGGAGACGCGGGCGGCGGGTAAAGCCATTTTGGAGGCGCTGGGAGTGCATCGAAATGAATGTCTCAAGCCGCACGTCGTTTCTAGCCAGATTATCCGCAACATTGATGCTCACCAAACGCAGCTGATCAATCGCACGCGGCGAGGACAGCTACTTCTGGCAGGGCAAACGCTTTATGTATTAGAAGTTCAACCTGCTGCTTATGCAGCACTGGCGGCGAATGCGGCGGAGAAAGCGGCGGCAATTAACATCTTGGAAGTGCAAGCTGTGGGAAGCTTCGGACGCCTCTATTTGGGCGGAGCAGAACAGGATATTCTGGCGGGTTCTGCGGCAGCGTTGGTGGCGCTAGAAGGCGTGCCTGGTCGTGAAAATCCTGCTAGTTGGCGTCAAGAATAGCGAAAGGATGGGGATGACGAGGGAGAGAAGGGGAATGCGATCGCTCTTTACAAATGGGCGATCGCTTGCTTTCAAAGAAAGCCACTTCAGATTAAAGTCAATGCGTTAGCACTGGTGGGTTAAGCAAAGGAAATCTAAATGGCAAATCTAGAGCATCTTGCACTACTTCAGAACGGTGCAGTGAAATGGATTGAGTGGAGAAGAAAAAACCGACAAATAGAACCCGATTTGAGCGAAGCCAACCTCAGAGGGGTCAACCTCAGAGGCGCAATCCTCACAGGCGCTAACCTGAGAAGGGCGGATCTGTGCAATAGTTTACTCATCGCCGCTAACCTCAGCCAGGCTACCCTCAGCGATGCAAATCTCCACTCCGCTTCCCTAATGGAGGCAAACCTGAGTGAAGCGAACCTCAGCATTGCGAACCTCAGCATTGCCAACCTCAGCGATGCCGATCTGGGCGATGCGAACCTGATCGGGGCTGACCTCAGAGGAGCTAACCTAAGAAGAGCGAATCTAACTAACGCGAACCTGATCGGCACCGATCTCAGAAGCGCTAATCTTCACAAAGCCGATCTCGGTGCAGCAAAGCTGGCTAGAACGAACCTCAGCGAAGCTAACTTGATGGCAGCGAACCTAATAGCCGTCGATCTCAGTAATGCTAATCTTTACGACGCTGAACTACTAGGAGCTTACCTTTACAAAGCTGACCTACACAAAGCAAACTTAATCGAGGCTCACTTCAATGGTGCTTATCTCTTTAGGTCTAACTTGAGCGAAGCGAACCTGACTCAGGCTGATTTCAGATGGACTAACCTCAGCAAATCGAACCTCTCCGGCGCTAATTTGAACAAAGCGAACTTGAGGGGTGCTAATCTCACCGGCGCTAACCTCACTGCGGCGAATCTTACCGGCGCTAACCTCACCGGCGTTAACCTGACGCGGACGATACTCCAAAAAGCAATCATGCCTGATGGCACAATTCACCCTTAGCTGGCAATTAAATTTTGGGTTGTAGAAATGCGATTCATGGCTTCTTTCCGCCAGACCCTTCAAAAATCCCAAATCTAAAATCCTAAATTAGTCTAACTCATGAAAAAACTGATTGTAATTACAGGGGTAAGTCGGGGTCTCGGTCTTGCCATGACTGAAAAATTTATTGAGCAAGGTCATACAGTTTGTGGGTGCGCCCGTTCCACAGAAGCAACACAGAAACTTGAGCGAAAATTTGGAACGCCCTATCATTTTCCCAGCGTAGATGTTGCGGATGAATATCAAGTAAAAACCTGGCTGAGCAACTTTTAAATAACTACTCATCCCCTGATTTATTAATTAATAATGCCGCATTAATCAATCAACCCGCCCCGCTTTGGAAAGTTGATAGCGCGGAATTTTCTCGACTCATTGATGTCAATATTAAAGGAGTCGCGAATGTAATCCGCTCCTTTGTTCCAGCCATGATTCAAAAGAAAAGTGGCATCATTGTCAACTTGAGTTCAGGGTGGGGTCGCTCCACGTCGCCTGAAGTTGCACCCTACTGTGCTTCTAAGTGGGCAATTGAAGGATTAACTCAATCGTTGGCTCAAGAATTACCTTCGGGAATGGCAGCGATTTCCCTCAACCCAGGCATTATTCATACCGATATGTTAGAGACTTGTTTTGGAGAAGAAGCGGCTGCTTACACAGCAGTAAAAGATTGGGTTAAAAAAGCGGTTCCGTTTTTATTGCAAATAACACCAAAAGACAATGGTGTGTCGCTGACAGTTCCTTCATAACCTTTCTATGCGGTTAATCTATGAACGAGAATTAAAGACAGAAATAAACTTTACTTCTCTTTGTACTATAGGGGTTCTCACGTGAGTGCAATATACACTCGGAACCTCACCCCAAACCCCTCTCCGTTCACGGAGAGGGGCTTTGAATATGGCTCCCCTCCCTTTATAGGGAAGGGGCTGTTCTTGTCAGGTCTGGGAGCGCTTTGATGAGCAAAACAAGTCACTTGTGTGTAGACCGTAGCTCTTTAAAGGAAAGGGGGTGGGGAAGAGGTTCTCTGGGAGGAAATAAATCAACTCAAGCTGTCTGTAATTCAAGGCTTGGATAGTCAATATATCCCTTCTCATCGCCACCATAAAAGGTGGAGCGATCAGGCTTATTTAGGGAAGCATTGAGTGCAAAACGTTCTGGTAAATCTGGATTGGCAATATACAGTCTTCCATAAGCCACCAAATCTGCATTGCCAGAAGCCAAAACAGCATTCCCTAAGTCGCGGTCATATCCTCCTGCGGCGATTAAAGTCCCTTTGAAGATAGGACGGAAGTATTCGGTAAACAAGCCTCCTGTAGAGTTATCGAGGCTAGTATTGCCATCGGTTCTTGGCTCAACGATGTGGAGATAAGCGAGGTTGAAACGGTTGAGTGAATCGGCTACATAACTGAACAAAGCAGATGGATTGGAGTCAGACATACTGTTGAAAGTGCCGCTTGGGGAAAGGCGAATTCCTACCCGTTGTCCACCCCAAACACTGACGACCGCTTCAGTCACTTCCATCAAAAGTCGGGCACGGTTCTCAATTGAACCGCCATATTGGTCGGTGCGTTTGTTCGTCCCATCCTCAAGAAACTGGTCAAGGAGATAACCGTTGGCACTATGAATTTCAACCCCGTCAAATCCAGCAGCTAAGGCATTTTCTGCCCCTTTGCGGTATTGTTCGACGATTCCTGGAATTTCTTCAGTTTCTAGGGCACGAGGTATGACAAAGGGTTTTGGGCCTTCATTCGTCATTGCTTCACCTTCGGGTGCGATCGCGCTGGGCGCTACTGGCAGTTGTCCTTCCGGTTGCAGTAATGGGTGAGAAATCCGCCCAACGTGCCACAACTGTAGAAAAATCCGCCCCCCACGGGCATGAACTGCATCTGTCACCAGTCGCCATCCTGCCACCTGTTCTGCTGAGTGAATGCCTGGAGTATTCGCATATCCCTGTCCTTGAGGCGATACTTGAGTGGCTTCTGCGATAATTAACCCCGCCGATGCCCGTTGTGCATAATAAGTCGCATTCATCGCTCTAGGAACATTTCCCGCTCCCGCACGCATCCGGGTTAAGGGAGCCATCACGATTCGATTGGGAAGTTCTAAAGAACCCAGCTGAACAGTTGAGAAAAGATTGATATTCTCGCTCATTGACTTAATCTCCATTGGAACGACATTACAGTTTTTGATTGCACAACGCAGACATCAGGAACACTAGCTCGCTAGTGTATGAGCGGTGCGGATAAGAGTTACCCGCACCGCCAACAAACTAGATAGTTAGTTAATCGCTACTGGCTTTGTGGTTAAGCTGTTCTGTGGAAGTAAAGCTTGAAGTTTGTCAGACAGCACTTCCAAAGGAGCTACGCCAGTGGCTCGATCCACCACCACACCATCTTTGAAGAACAGAAGCGTTGGCACGGCTTGGATGTTGTATTGTGTAGCGATGTGTCCATAGGCGTCAATATTCAGCTTGCCAACTTTAGCAATTCCTTCAAAATTGGCAGCTAATTCTGCAACTAATGGGTTGAGCATCCGGCAAGGGCCACACCAAGCCGCCCAGAAATCTACCACAACTGGAACTGAACTTGCGAGGACTTCGGTTTCAAAGTTGTCTTCGGTCAAGGTGACATATTTCGCGTTGTCTGACATGGTTTCCAGCCTCCTTCAGGCTGTAGATCAAGGTGAGGAGAGTATCAGCAGTTATTGCAGGAAGCGCATTGCATCATTTCATGCGATCGCATCCACTCAACTCGCTGCTAAAAGTTACCAGTCTGGTTTCAATTCCCTCAGGGGTTTAGTAGTTAAACAACCATTTGACTAATATACTAGAACAATCTTTCCCTAATAGTCAAGTGGTTGTTTAACTATTTCAATACTGAGCGCCAAGACGTAAAATAGAAGTAAGACGGTGAGTTTTCGCCAACGGCATACATTCAGAGCGTCAGACACGCCTGTACTGTCGTTCAACCTTCTTTTAGTGTTGACATCAGGAGTAATGCAGAGTCTTGTTGGGGCTTTCTCGTGGCTTCTTTTAGTAACCCCTACTTCCCATGATCGATAACAACCATAGCGTTCAACTGCCCTCTGCGTCTCAAGCTGCCGTTCAAGACATAGAACTTCGGGCTAAAATCTTTGCAGCTCTCTCCGATCCAACACGTTTGAGGATTGTGGAGATGTTAGCTTCTTGTGAGGAAATGAGCGGCAGCGAAATAGCCAATTATTTAGGGATTAGTTTAGCTCTCTTCTGTCACCATTCCAAGACACTGGCGGAAGCAGGATTAATCCAGATCCGAAAAGAAGGTCAAACCAAGTACAACTCGCTGAAACGGGAGTTACTGTTTGATTGCTTCGCCAGTTTTACACCCAAACAGCTAGAAACAACCACAGTTGAAAATAATTCTAGATCCAACTAACCGCTGTATGTTGATGATTTTGCAAGGAATATAGGTTTTCCTTGCGTACTTAAGCGTAGTCGTGAACTTTTCCGTCAGGCATTCTGGCTTCAGTTAAGACAGCTTCACTGAGGTTGGTTTCAATTAAACTTGCTTGCGTTAAATTTGCCCTGAGTAAAATAGCTTTACTTAGGTTTGTTCCTAGTAAAATTGCCCCAGTAAGGATGGCACCCATTAGCTTGGCTTTAGATAAGTTGGCGTATCTCAGGTTTGTTTGGTTCAGGTTTGCCTCACCTAACACGGCTTCTTCCAAATTTGCCCCTTTCAAATTTGCTCTGGTTAGATTTGCTCCCCGAAGATTTACCTTACTTAAATTCGCTGCCCCCAAGTTAGCTTCAGTGAGGTCTGCTTGACGTAAGTTTGCCCCTGTTAAGTCTGCTTCGCTGAAATTGACTCCGCGCAAATCTGACCCTCTCAAGTTCGCCAAACATAGATTCGCTTTGCTAAAATTTGCTTTATTTAAGCAGACAAAAGCTAATTTTGCCTTATATAAATCTGCTTTTCTAAAGTTCCTTTTTCCGGCTGTATATAGCTGTACAATGTTTTTGAAATTCATCGTGAATAACTCCTATTTTCTTATGACTAAGACTCGCCAAAGGCGGGATAATGCGTCAACCCACCGTCAAAAAACCGAGTTTGGCTTGTGATGTAAGTAGCTTCGTCAGATGCCAAAAATGCCACCGATGCTGCCATTTATTCCGGCGGACTTGCCCGAAACCTTGGGATATAAACTTTCTACCTCAGCCTTTGCTTCTAAGTCATGTAGATGCGCGTAACTGTGGCACCCAGCCCCGTAGCATTGACCCCAATACCTTTAGTATTTCGGCGCGATCGCATAAAATTTTCTATGCCGCCTTTCTGGCAGGAAAACCAACCTATTCTGGCTTAAGGATAATTTCGTGAACGCTGGAAATGGTGAGAATAACATCACTCCTATTCTGTTTTAGAAAGTGTTTAATCGCTTAGGGGCGCTTATCGGTGCGCCCCTAAATAAGCGCCCCTAAGATTAATTTTTTGGAATTCGCCAACAGCATCTTAAAAGGGAGGCTAACTTCTCCCTTTTAAGATGCCGTTAAGGGAGCTGTTGCAGATTATTGGTGAAATAGTATCAGCAAGATTAGTTCGGCTGGATGGAACTAGCAACAGGATATCCCGGTTATTTCAAATTATCCGGGACAGTTTCAGGCACAACCCAGGAGTAAATAGTATGCTGGCGACCGGGGCTACTTTCTACCTGCACTACTTTCTCAGGTTTCCATTCACCCATGTCGTAGTTGTGCGAAACAATGCGAGTGCCTGGTTTAAGTTCCTTGAGGAGCTTCGGTCGCAGCCGCAAGTTCACCTCAGGAAGCAGGTACAGCGTTACCACCGTGGCATCGCTGAGGTCAGTGGCGAATAAATCTTGTTGTAAAAACCGCACGCGATCGCTTACACCCGCTTTTTGGGCATTTTCTCGACTTTCTTGAACCAGTTGCGGATTGATATCTACACCAGTTCCGCGAGTGCCAAATTGTTTTGCAGCGGTAATCACGATTCGTCCATCGCCACTGCCGAGGTCGTAGAGTACATCGTTCCCTTTTACCTGCCCCTGTTTAAGCATTTCGGCGACGACGACTTCGGGCGTTGGCACAAAGGGCACATCCGCTGGCTGTTGTTGGGTTTGAACGTCGGTTGCGGGTGCTTCGGCTTGAATATTCGGTGCGGCGGGCGCTTGGGTTTGAGCATCAGATTGAGCTTGTGCATCGAACTGGCGTTGTTGGGTGCAGCCTGCGAACAAGAAGCTACCCGCACTCAAACTAGCAACCAGCAACAGCTTAATTTGTTGTAATTGCATTGCATCTTCTCCTTTTGAGTTGTTAACGTTTTGTTCAAATTTGCCGACGACGAGATAACAGCAATAGCGGTGCGCCAGCGATCGCGACAGCCACTCCGACAAGCGCCCCAACCCCTGTATAGGCAACGCTGGAGTAGAGTAAATAAGCACAGATTGCACAAAAAAGCAGGGGCGTCAGAGGATAGAGAGGGACGCGAAAGGGTCGCAATACTTGCGGTTCTCGAACCCGTAACACTAACAACGAGACACCTGTTAGCAGGAAGAAGAACCAGAACACCGGCGCAGTGTAGTCCACCATCGTTTTAAAGCCTTCGCGGGTCAGAGTTCCCAGAAACACGAGGGCTAACGCGATCGCACCCTGCACTAGCAAGGCATTGGCTGGCGTACTGGCGCGATGGTGCCAGCGTCCGAGGAAGCTGAACAAGGAAAAATCTTGTCCGAGGGCGTAATTGGTACGTGCGCCGGTGAAAATCGTGGCGTTGATCGCACCCAAGGTAGAAATGGCAATCAGGAAGCTGATAAACCAAGCACCGGGTTCGCCAACTGCACGACGCATCAAATCCGCTGCTACGGCTTCTGAGGCTGCCATATTCGCCAATCCTAAACCGTGGATGTACGCGAAGTTTATCGCTAAGTAAATTGTCGTGATGATGCCGATACTCACTAGCAGCGATCGCACCATGTTTCGGTTGACGTTGCGTAACTCGGCTGAGATATAAGCCGCTTCATTCCAGCCGCCATAGGACAACAGCACGAAAAGCATTGCCATCCCAAAGTTTGTTTGGGATGTTGCTGGTGCAGCAGGCACCTCCGGGAGACTGGGAACGGCAAAGGCTAAACCCCCAATTACCACCAACAGCAAGCCACCCACTTTGGCGACTGTTAGCCAATTCTGCGCCCACTTTCCTTGCTGAACGCCGATGATATTTAAACCTGTCAACAGGGCGATCGCAATCCCTGCGTAAAGTGAGGATGAATAATTCCCAAGGCGCAGTAATTGCGAGGCATAGTCTCCGAATACGAACGCCAACAGGGCAATCGAACCTGTTTGAATCACCGTCATTCGCGCCCAAGCAAAAAAGAAGGCGATGTTTTTGCCGAAGGCACGCATCAAGTAATAGTAATTGCCCCCAGCGTGAGGATATGCCGTTGCCAATTCTGCGTAGCACAATGCGCCGACTAAGGACATCCCGCCACCCAGAATCCACAGGGAAAGTGCAACCGCTTCACTCCCAGAAGCAGCAGCAACTAGGGATGGTGTCTCGAAAATCCCGGCACCAATCACGATACCGACAATGAGGGCGATCGCGTCTACGAAAGCCAGCGCTGGCTTGGGTGCTGCTGTTTTGCTTACCGCGAAGACTTGATTTGGGAGACTGTCGTTTACCCGTCTGCTCATTCTGGCACCTTCACCGTTGCGATCGTAATTTCTTTGAGTTGCGATGTGAAAAGATTAAAGCAAAGTCGGTTTACAATCCGGAGAAAGTGTAACCAACTCCGATTAATAATCCCACCTCTGTTTCATCAACAAAACCGACATTCACGCCAGCGGTTGCGGTGAATTGGGATGATAATGGAACATCGACCCCGCCCGTAATCAGTGCGCCAATAGTGCTATCGTCACCCGTTGAAATCGCCACTCCGCCTCCAATATAAGGGGCTACACGGTATCTGATTTGTTCCACTCCTTGAGAGGGGAAATCGTAAGTAAGTGGAACCAGAAAAACTGTATTATCGCCAAATAAAGCAGCGGGTCGCACAGAAAAATTCCGAGTGAGTCCAATTTTGCTAATGACTGCAAAGGCACCTTCACTCAAAGTTGTATCGCCACCCAACCCAATGTTGCCTGCAACCCCGATATAACTTGGGCCAGAGCGAGTGGCTCTACCAGGTATTACATCCACTTGAGCGATTTCCGGCGCTGTGGTTTCAGTCGTCGCTGCTTCTGGGAGTTGAGGTGTTGAAGGTTCAACAGTCAAAGCCGACGCAGACGTTTTCACCCTTTTGTCTACAATCTGCTCTGGGTTTACCGCATCGGAGGTTGCGATCGCTGTTTTCTCAGGAATTTCCTGCTTTGTCTCGCTAGAAAGGTTAGATGGAGATTGATTCGCCTCGGCTGATGCAGTGGCAGTTGGCAATTTTATTTCTGAAAAATCTTGCTCTTGAATTGTTGATTCTGTCAGTACCTTTACAACAGAATCAGGTGAACCTGAATTCGCTACATTCACTTGTTCTTGTACAAAGAAAGTTGTAACTTGGTCAGATTGAATTGGAGTCTTATTTGATTCAGAATTATGATTAGGTACTCTGGCAAACGCATCTGTCTTAGGGGTGAAGTCGTCAGTTTCAGCTTGAGCTGATAAACCACTACAAACAACAGCCAGAGCGGCAAGGCAGAGTAGAGAAGTACCTCTGAACAACATCGGATTTACACTAACTCCATGAAAAAAAGTGTTGAAAACTAACTAAAGAAAAATGATTTAGGAGTGATAACCTTCTGCTCCTGCTATCTTCAGTGTTGGCAACAAATGTGACTAGAAAGTGACAGTGGGAGCATCCCGTATTTGCAAATCCCCCACAGACTGGAAGTCTGGGGCTACACAAACAAAGCCTGCCTCCGCAGGCTGAATTGATTCCGCGCAGGCGGACTTGGTTGAATAGAAGCGAAGCAACTTATGTCCCCTCTTCTTCTTGAAGGGGGGTAAGGGGGGTTGGCGTAGCCGCGATTTCCAATCGCCAGGTTATTTTTGCTACTGGAGTGGCAGCTCAATTTGAAAAGTTGATCCTTGACCGACTACACTGGTGACTTCGATCCCACCTCCATGAGCTTTGACGATTTGCTCAGCGATCGCTAATCCCAAACCAAAACCCCCTGTAGTGCGAGAGCGATCGCGATTCACCCGATAAAACCGTTCAAAAATATGGGGCAAATCAGTCGCCGCAATCCCCATCCCAGTGTCTGAAACTTGAATAATAGCCAAATGCGATCGCGTAAACAATCGCAGTTGAACTTCACCGCCCTCCAGGGTATATTTGCAAGCATTACTCAGCAGGTTCATCACCGCCAGACGGAGCAACTCTGGATCGGCCTTCACCTCCAAGCTCTCAGTCGGCAGATTACTAACAAAATTTAGATTTTTGGTGGCTGCTTGCGTTGCATAATTCTCTGCTAGCTCCTGTAGCAAAAGAGTTAGATTAATCTTTCTCAAAGATTCAGGAGATAATGACCCATCATTCCGAGCCAAAAACAGCAGATTACTCACCAGCGAATTCATTGACTTAGCAACATTCACAATCTTGTCTAGCCGAAGCCGTTGCTGTGAATGATCGTCAGACAGCAACCCGACTTGTGCATTGCTAAGAATCGCCGCCAATGGTGTCCGCAATTCATGGGAAGCATCTGCGGTGAAGCGATGCAGTTGCTCGTAAGCATGACGAATCGGTTGCATCGCTAGCCCCCCCAAAAACCACCCAGTCAGGCTAATTACCCCCAAGGTGACTGGCACCAAGAGCGTCAGAACCAGCCGCAATTCAGACAAAGCCTCTTGAGTGGATGTCAGGGAAGTCGCAACCTGGAGATAACCAATTAATACACTCTTCTCGTAGACAGGCAGCGTTACCTGACGCAGCCAACGTGCAGAGCCATTGGCAGTTTTGATGGTTTGAAATCCATCTGTCACCGTCAGCTTCTCTGGGGGAAGCGTACCAAAAAATTGCACCAATTGCCCTTTGGCATCGTACCAACGCCCATACGCCAGCCCACTATCCAACGGCTGTGGGTTATTTCCCAAAAGTGGCACATTGTCCAGCTCTACCTGCCACTGACCATTGCGACGCTCATAATTCACGCTCGCTGCCATTACCTTGGTTTGTTGGTAGAGTAATCGATCCAATGCTAAGAGCGCGTCTGCAACTTCTACGTAGTAGACGACTCCTGCAAAAATCACCAAAATACTTCCCATTGATAGGGTGAACCAGCGAGCCAGATTGCGACGGCTACGACCAAACATGGAAAAAGGCAAAGTTAAAAAGCGCCTGAAGATTTAGGGAAGCAAAGTTACACCCGAATTTGGGGCAAGACAGGCAAAAAGCAAAAGAAAGATTTATTCTGTCATTTTGATTCATTTCTCTTTTGAATTTCTTCTCTTTTTACTTTTGACTTCCCGAAGGATTGAGGCGATATCCCATGCCATAGACTGTTTCAATCCAATCTGCCGCACCGACTAACTGCAAACGCTGCCGCAGCCTCCGGACAAGGGTAGTTACGGCATTGCTCTCTGGTTCTGCACCCCACTCCCACAAGGCTTGTTCAATTTGATCGCGGGTTAAGACCTGATGAGGGTGGCGCAGGAAGTATTCTAATAGCTGAAACTCGCGGGCGGACAATTGGATAGTTGTCTGTCCCCGTTCAACAGTCAAGCTATTCAAGTGCAGTTGTAAATCTTCTATGCGGAGGATATCTCCCTGCCATAGAGGCGATCGCCTTCCCAATGCCCGCACCCGTGCCAAAAGTTCGATAATATCAGTCGGTTTAACCAGATAATCATCAGCACCTGCATCCAAACTCGTAACTTTATCCACAGTCGTGTCTTTGGCAGTCAGCATCAACACCGGCGAGGTTTTCCCTGCTTGTCGATACTGGCGACAAAGGCTCAACCCGCTGACTGTCGGCAACATCCAGTCTAAAATTAACAAGTCATAGTCTTTTTGAGAGATCAGCCATTGGGCAGTTTCCCCATCCTCAATGCCATCGACAATATGTCCGGCTTGCAACAAAGCTGCGTTTAGTGGCTCTAATTGTTCGGGGTCGTCTTCTACCAGTAAAATTCTCATAAGACGCTTTAGTGAAACCTCTTTTCCGGAGAATCGTCGATCGCGCTGCTCATAGTAGAGAAGCCTAAAGCGATCGCACGTCTTCCACCAGTCAGATTTTTATCGAGTACCGAAGAAAATCAAGAGTCAAAAGTGAATCTTCTCTTTTTATATCTTTTAAATTTTGACTTTTGATGTCGAATTTGATTGTTTTTTTCCCTTAAACTCAATTAGCTGTGAAGCTAAAATTCCTCACCTCTCCCTATGTCCTCTCCCCGTTGGTTACAAAGATTACATTTTTTAGGGCTAGAATTTTGGCTACCTCTACCCCTGCTAGGAATTATTTTTTGGGTTGGGGGTGGACTGGTAACAGACCAAGCATTAAGTCGCTCCTACGATACGGTTGATAAGCTTCAAGCTGATACACAGTTGGAAGTGCAACTTTCAGTCACCTTGCTAGTCATCAAAGCAGAAATTGACAAAGAGCAGGGATTTACCAAAGTACAGGTCAAAACGACAGATTCGACACTCAAAAAGTTAGAATTTGAGTTTCCAGTAACAGAATTCAGTCAGGTGGAAGCTGCGATCGCGCAAGAGTTAGGACTGTCTGTTGAAAATGTTAGGACGCTAGTGCGTTACCAATTGAAAAACCGATCCTTCTAGACAGTTACTCTCACTCAATCCGAACTCTCTGAACCCTCTACTTCCGGTTCTCTTTCCCCGCTCAGAACAAACCTGCGCTTACAATCTGAGCGATGCTAGCAGATGGAAAAGTACAGAATTAACAATACTCAGTGCTAATGAGCCAAGCAAAGCACTCCAAAAACCCCACCGTAACCGAAATCCTGTCACTAACCAAGCGGCTAAACCGAAAATAACTGCATTTAAGACAAACAGGAATAAACCAAATGACAAAAGAATGAATGCTCTGTTAAAACCCTAAGATGGGTTTTAACAGAGCATTCAAAATTCCAAAAACTGCTGCGGAAATTGCGGCTTTTCCAAAAGTGTCAATTTCTACGCCAATCGGCAGCCGGGAAATAATTAAAAAACTGATAGTAGTGACTAACCAGGTGATGAGGATTCCAACCATAACCAAAACTCCTTATCATCAATCGTTTTGTTACAGGGTCGGGCAAGTTTCCATCTTCAGGGTCATCAATAAATGTGACCAGAAAGTGACAGTAACCTTGGAATTCAGAATTAGCTGAATAACCAGCCTTGGAAACCAGCAAATCTCGCCGGGAAAAACCGAATTAATTGGGTTCTCCATTCCGGGAGTCCCGAACCCAATCCAAACCGTCGCGAAGAAAAACTCCTTTTTATCTTCCCCCGCTTGCGCTTGAAGTGAGAGAGTTTTAAGTAAATTTTTGTAATTGAGACGATTTGAATTTTTTGCCGGAGAAGATTCGTTTGGCGGTGGGAATTCAGGGGAGCGGTGGGTGAGCAGTGAGCTTGCGATCGCATCCTCAACTCCGGTAAACCTGGAAATCTCGCTTGTGGAGCCGCTTTTTTCTACAGAACATCCGGAGTTTTTCCGCCGTTTACATTGCTGTTGTGATCGCTATTTAAAGATTTCTGCGAGCGCACATCTCAACCCAAGTGGTTGAAAGCATTACGCAAATTATCGCTCCAGCTTGCGATCGCGGTCATCTCCTGCGAATTTACCTGTTAAACCGATTGATGCTGAGGCATTGCGAGGAACGGTTCCGTAATATTCTAGGTACCGCTGATTCGTCCAGTTAAATTGGCAATTACTGCAATTAATTCAGCAGGTTCAACGGGTTTGGCAATATGGGATTGAAAGCCTGCTAAAAGCGCAGCCGTGCGGTCTTGAGTTCTAGCATAGGCGGTCAGGGCGATCGCGGAAATTCTGCCTTTATTGTTTGACTCCAAAGCTCTGACGCGACGCAACAGAGCATAACCGTCTTCATCTGGCATCCCAATATCACTGATTAATATATCTATCGGTGGTGAAGATTGGGTCAGTGCTGAGATGGCTTCGTCTGCTGAAGCGGCAGCGATGACTTCTGCCCCACAAACTTCCAGCGTGTAGGCGAGCAAATCCCGCATATCCGGGTCATCATCCACGATCAGTATCTTCAATCCCTCTAGTTGAGAGGAGCAGTCAAATGGGACACTGTCTCCCACGGTTGGATGCACCCGTTCTGGTTCAATCGCTGTTGGCCCAACGGCAAGCAGGGGTAGTTTGACGGTAAATGTTGCACCTTGTCCTTCTCCGGGGCTTTGAGCATGCACCGTTCCCCCATGCAGTTCTACCAATTGGCGAACGATCGCTAAACCCAGCCCCAATCCGCCAAAGGAACGAGTGATGGAACCATCTGCCTGACGAAAGCGCTCAAAGACGTAGGGGAGGAATTCTGCACTGATGCCTTGACCCGTATCTGCCACCACAATCTCAATATGAGAATTAATCCGTTGCAGACCAATCTGAACCCGCCCCTGTTTCGGTGTGAACTTGATCGCATTGCTGAGCAAATTCCAGACAATCTGTTGTAATCGCTCGGAGTCTCCTAAAACAGGGCCTGCTGCTGGATCGAGCACCGACTGCAAGCGAATATTCTTGGCATCAGCAGCAGGACGCACCGTATCGATTGCTGCCTGAATCGCGGGCAATAGGTCAACTGTTTGCACATTGAGGCGAATCTTGCCTGTAATGATGCGGGAAATATCCAGGAGATCGTCAACCAACTGTGCCTGGGATCTGGCATTGCGCTCTATCGTTTCCAACGCCCGATGCATCTTGGCTGCGTCTACCTTGCTAGTTCTCAGGATATTAGACCAGCCAAGGATGGCATTGAGAGGGGTTCGCAGTTCGTGGGATACGGTGGATAGAAATTCATCCTTCAATCGATTCAGCTTCTCAGCTTCTACTCGTGCTTTCTGTTCCTGCACCAGAAGTTTAGCTCGCTCTTCTTCCGCTCGTTGACGCTGCCGAATCTCTTTGGCTAATTCATCGATCTTCTTGTTCAGCAGGGTGAATCGGCTACTGGCAGATTCCTTGTTTTTCAAGCGTAAGAGAATAAGTGCCGGGGATTCAGGCGATCGCGGTCGGATGACCGCTCCTTCACAGCGACACAAGCAAGTCTCTCCATTGTTAGCATTGAAGGTTAATGAGCCAATCACCATTTCTCGACTGCTGGAACAAGCACGCAGATACTGTTTAACCTTATCAGCAGGATCGACGACCATCTCAAAGAGCATTTTCTCTTGCAGGAGCTGACGGGGTAGCCCCAGCATCTTGGAAAATGGCGGATTGGCAGCCAGAAGCTGACCATTTCCGGCAATTAGGAGCATGGGTTCGGGTAAAGGTCTAGCGAATTCGAGAAACTGTTCGGGTGTCACCCCTCGTCATCTCCCTCACTCTCTCCTTTGAAGTATTCTCTGCCGTGACTTTCTTCTGCCTCTGGGGTGGGTTTCAAATAAACAACCACACGGCATCCAGGCGCACCCATTGCGATCGTCTCTTGCAGTTCTACTTTGGCGTACCCCAGATTGTCCGCTGCAATGGAGCCAAAAACATTGGAGGTCATCATACACATAGCAGGGCGATCGATGACTTTTTCGGCAAACGGGCACGCCCGGTTCCCTAAGACAATCTTTTCATCCGTTTGTTCAATAATATAAAAGTCACCTTGGATTCGCTTCTTCAAATCTACCAAAACATCAGCAACTTGCTCTCGCGTTAGATGGGATACCTCTAGAGCCGCTTTATAGTCCCGGTCGATTTGCCTCCCCATGTTTTGACCCACGACACTAATAAACCCGGAGGCTTCCTCTAAGCCCACGACATCCTGTAATGTACCTGCCAACTCTCGAATTAAGGTACGTAAAAATATATCCCGCTCTAAAGGAATTTCGAGTCGCTTCATGGATGTTTCAGACTTAAGAGAACTATTCATAGCAATATCTCGTGAATGGGGATCGGCAGCCCTTACTCAAGGCTATAATGCCACCCGGCGAAGTGGCACTTTAATACATCTAAAGATAGATGTCTATACTGATACTACATGGTCAGACGAGCGCTCTGTGGCGAGAGGGCGATCGCTCGTCAGCTAGTAATGGACTACTACCAATCTTCATCCTCATAACGGCTTGCGCTTCACAGGCGGCAAGTAAAATATAATTCAGCATAAGTATATACCGACCGTCCGGTGCAAGCGTTTTTTATTAGATATTCAAAAGACTGGAATTGCTCGGTTTCATCACTCAATCTAGTCTACGAGGTGACAGAAAAGGACTAAAAGGAGAATGGCGATGAAAAAAGTAGCAGTATTTGGCAATGCTGGAGGCGGTAAATCAACTCTAAGCAAGAGACTATCCGAAATCACGGGTTTGCCACTTCACGTCTTGGACAAGATTCAATATCAAGTGGGGGGCACGCCAGTTCCCCATGAAGTCTATAAGCACGGCCATCAGCAAATTTTAGTTACTGACCGATGGATTATTGACGGTTTTGGTTGCAAGGAAACCGTCTGGCTGCGACTTGATGAAGCGGATACTTTGGTTTTTGTGGATCTACCAATCCATGTGCATTTTTGGTGGGTAACTAAACGAATGATCGCAGGTTTTTTTAAACCCCCTGAAGGCTGGCCTGAAAAAAGTCCAATATTAAAGAGTTCACTTAATAGCTACCGCGTACTTTGGTTATGCTACAAATATTTGACCCCCAAATATCGTGAGTATATCGAACAGGCGCAAAATACTAAAAGGGTTTATCACATCAGCTCTACCGAACAGATTTCGCAATTTTATGAATTGATTGGAAATGAGACCAACTTGGAAGATGGTACAGCTTAAGTATTATTAGACTGAAAGTTTCTGTCTAATACTCTCGCATCAGATTGATAGATTGACGAATTCCCGATCTCAGACCAAATCAGATGAATCGGTAGAAATATTCCGGATCGGATGCTAGTTCAGCGAGATAGACAGAAACTTCCTCTCAACCTAGCTTCGCTCCGCTTGGTTGGCTTCTTGCACATCTCAATCCAAGTGGTTGAAAGCAGCAAACAAATTACCGTTTCAGCTTGCGATCGCAGTCATCACCTGCGAATTAACTTTCAAACCAGTTGATGCTGAGGCACTGCGAGCAACGGTTTGGTAATTGAGAGGCGATCGCTTTGTAGGGTGGGAGCGATCGTCCGTTAGGAGTAAATTACTAACAATATCTGTCATCATAATGGCTGTATTCAGCAGATGCAGACACCTCTCAAAAACAAAGAAGGCTGATAATGTTCTGCTGCAACACGATTGTTATAGGGTGTTTACTGGCGTGCATTAAACTAACGCATTTCCGCCATCAATTAGTAGAGTAGCTCCTGTCATGAAACCGTTACCCATCAGAAATAAAACCCCATCAGAAATCTCTTTTAGCTTCTCCATTCGCTTTACAGGAAGCTTTTCAGCAATTGCGTTAACAACCTCTCCAGGCTGTTGACCCTCATTAGAGTAAAATTTCCTAGTAAATTAAGGAGATGAGTTGATTGCAGATTCGCAAAGATGACCTGACAGGTAAAAAGATTGCTGATTTTCTCCGAGAACATCTCGAAGATATGCATGAAATTACGCCGCCTGAAAGCGTTCATGCTCTTGATTTAGAGGCATTGCGATCGCCCGAAATTACTTTCTGGACGGCTTGGGAGGGTGATGAATTACTCGGATGCGGATGTGGGGCACTCAAAGAACTAGATTCAAAAAGTGGTGAAGTCAAATCAATGCGTACCGCCAAGGCTCACCGTCGTAGGGGTGTCGCCTCAAAGATTCTGGAACACATCATCAAAGAAGCCGAACGGCGTGCTTATGATTGCCTAAATTTAGAAACAGGGGCAATGCCTGAGTTCGCTCCAGCACGAGCATTGTACGCGCGGTATGGGTTCGAGTACCGAGGCCCCTTCGCTGGCTACATTGATGACCCGAACAGCATATTTATGACGAAAAAGCTCGGTTGATTCGCTTCTCGAAATTAGCGTATTTGTTGAAAATCTCGTAATGACATCTCTCTGGATTGTAAAGCGATCGCTAATCCAGTAAAAGCACGATCGCCCATCGGAATTCGTCACTCGGTTCATTGCTAACTTCAAGCGTGCGATCGCTCTCACTCATGCACCGATCCATCGGGCATGATTGCTCCCTGCAACTCTGCATCCGTCAGCACAGCACCTGTCAAATCAGCATCTCTCAAATTGGCCTTGCGTAAAATTGCTCCTGTAAGATCGGCGTAACTCAAGTCAGCTCCTCGCAAGTTGGCTTCGCTGAAATCGGTTGATTTCATTCCTTGTTGTGGCGTTCGATTTAAATGAGCGCGGCAAAGCTTTGCACCATTTAGATTTGCCCGATACAAAACAGCTCCACTCAAATTGGCGTAGCACAGGTCTGCATCGCTGAAAATCGCATGACTCAGATCCGTCGCTTGGTCGGACGTAGAATGCAAATTGGCGTCAAACAAATTGGCACGAAATAATCTGGCGCGGACTAAATTCGCACCTCCTAAGGTTGCTTTACTCAAGTTCGCTCGCTCCAGATTGGCGTAACTCAGCTCGGCACCACTCAAGTCTGCCTCTCGTAGAATGGCTCGCTCCAAATCAGCTTCGCTCAAATCAGTTCCGCACAAGAGCGCTTCGCTGAGGTCTGCCTCCCGGAAGCTGGCTCGGCTAAAGTCCGTTTTACCCAATCGCGCTTGCCGTAAATCTGCCTGATTGAAGTTCACACCAGGAAGGTGAGCATTCTGCAAATCAACCTCTCGCAGGTTGACCCTTTGAAAGCTTCGTTTGCCTTCGGCATACCGATTCAGGATCTCTTCAATAGTCATCTCTGTTGCCTTTAAGTGTTGCAACTGTAGGGGGTTCTCTTGAAAAGAGGTTCGCTCAGCCATCACCGTTCAAGCTAAGTATTATTCCCCAGTCTCATTATAGAAACGCAGTTTGAGGAACTTGTCAGGAAATGCGATCGCTAAAAGAGATCCCGCCACAGGCAGGTACGCACCCGATTCGATCTCAACACGTTCCGGTTAACTCCGCCATCACCTCAGCGACAGACATAATTCGGTCTGCGCGTCCGGCGTATGCTCCGAAAAAGATTAAGCCGTTCTCTATATCTCTATCCGCTGCCTTGGCGAGTGCCTGAATGATGCAATAGGTTTTTCGGCTCACCCGACACAGGCAGCTTTCTAAACACTTAGCCATGCATTGTCGTTCTAAATCTGGGGATGCAGCGGCAGCGATGCTTCTTCTAATTGATGGATGGCAGCCAATGCTGATGGTGTAAGAAATGTCATCGGATAGTCACCAAAACGTCACATTCGCTGAGTAGGCTGATAGTAAGAACTGCAAAGTTCTACTCCTCACACCATAAAATACAGCCCTCTTGTTCAACAGCAAGAGGGCTTTTTCTTTAATGACAGCAGTTTCAGGTTTCAGATCGTCGTCAAGCAATTGTCATCACAATTTCTTGAATAAATCTTTGGGTGAAAATTGCGATCGCAAGAATAACTGCGTAATGTAACAAGTGTTTCCTTGCCGCCAAACTCCGATACCCGTCTCGGCGTATTCGGCTTGCAAAATATTTGCGCGATGTCCGGGACTATTCATCCATCCTTCAACAGCTAACGGTACGGGTTGGGGAGCATTCACACTTTTAAACAAATTTTCCCCGACCATCCAGTAGGAGATTCCCCCCGCACGAACCCGTTTAGTCAAAGTGCTGCCGTCTGGACTATCGTGGCTGAAGAAGTTCTCACGAGCCATCTTCTGACTGTAATTGCGAGCAACCCGTGCTAATTTTTCGTTGTTTTGAAGTGGATTTAAGCCATTCTTTTGGCGGACTTCGTTGATCCGCTGACGGACAGAAGCTTCCATCTGGGCACTGGTGAGGGATTGAGCGGCGCTGTTAGGCAATTTCGGCGCTTCGGGTACATCCTGTCCAGGCAATTGCCGCAATAACTCTGCGGCAGGTTCGCACCCCACCAATCCTAGAGCCATCGGTATCCAGAATATCCAAGCTATCCTTGGTCGTCGCTGACGCCTGATGGTTGCCTTTAAATTTTGCGCGGGTATGCTTCTGCTGGTTGCTGTTTTAGTTTGTTGAATTTGAATCAATCGAAAAATCCTTTTGTGATTCATCGCTGCTGGCATCAGCCATCATGTTGAGCTAGTATTCTCAGCTTAGCGAGAACCGAGATGGCTGTGCTGGACGACAATCGGCACATTCGACTTTGTTTGCGATCGCTGTCACTTTCTAGTCACATTTGTTACTAACACTAAAGAAAACAGAATCTATGCAAGAAACTCATACTTTTTGGTTTTTTGTCTGCAACAGATAGACTTCTTGCCTCTAGAGGAGCCAACAAAATGACAGCAACAGCGAAAGAGAAATCAGTGGGAAATCAGTGGCATCATCTACCTGTGGGAGAAGTTGCTCAGAATTTAGACAGCAACATAGAAACAGGTTTGACATCTGCTGAAGTAACAAAGCGACAGGAACGTTTTGGAGCGAACGAACTCAAGGGTAAAGCCGGAAAAAGTCCCTTAGTGCGATTTCTCCAGCAATTTAATCAACCGCTCCTGTATATTTTGTTAATTGCTGGTGCAGTCAAGGCATTTCTAGGGGAATGGGTGAATGCGTGGGTAATTTGGGGCGTGACGCTAATTAACGCCATTATCGGATTTGTCCAAGAATCAAAAGCCGAAAGCGCGATCGCTGCCTTAGCTTCTTCTGTCCAAACAGATGCAAATGTACTGCGCGAGGGTCAAAAAGTACAAGTTCCTTCGACTGAGTTAGTACCGGGCGATCTCGTACTCCTCACTTCTGGAGACAAAGTACCCGCCGATTTGCGACTGGTGAAGGTGCGTAACTTGCAAGTGAACGAATCTGCACTCACCGGCGAGTCGGTTGCAGTACAAAAAGAGGCGGAAACAGAAGCCCCGCTTTTGCACCTAAACGCACCCTTGGCGGAGCGAACCAATATGGCTTATGCTGGCAGCTTCGTGACATTTGGTACTGCCAGGGGCGTTGTCGTCGCAATTGGGGAGGCGACTGAAACCGGGCGAATCTCCCAGTTAATGGATCGGGGAAGCAGCCTGACAACCCCCTTAACTCGCAAATTTGACAAATTCAGTCGAAAGTTGCTGTACGTCATTCTAGGAGTCGCCGCGCTGACGTTTGCAGTGGGATGGGGGTACGGCAATTCCTGGGTAAAAATGTTTGAAGCTGCCGTAGCCTTAGCCGTAAGTGCGATTCCCGAAGGATTACCCGCCGTTGTAACGGTGACGCTGGCGATTGGCGTTTCCCGCATGGCTCGTCGTCATGCTATTGTCCGCAAGTTGCCAGCCGTTGAAACTCTGGGTGGTGCCACAGTCATTTGTTCTGACAAAACCGGCACCTTGACTGAAAACCAGATGACGGTACAAGCCATTTATGCCGGAGGTCAGCACTATACAGCCAGCGGTAGCGGCTACAATCCGGCAGGGGAAATCCTGTTAGAAGAAAAGCCGATCAACCTGAACAATTTCCCCGTTCTTCTAGAGTGTTTAAAAGCCGGATTGTTATGCAATGACTCCCATCTAGAAGTCAAGGACGAGCAATGGGTTGTGATTGGCGATCCGACAGAGGGAGCTTTAATTGCTGTTGCCAATAAAGTGGGATTAAAGCAGTCAAACTTAGAGCGAGAAATGCCTAGGTTGGATGTTATTCCGTTTGAGTCTGAATTTCAGTACATGGCAACGTTGCATGAAGGTAAAAGCGATGGGGACGGGCGGGGAAAATCCGGTACAACGATTTATGTGAAGGGTTCGGTGGAGGCAATTCTCCAGCGCTCTCAGCAGATGCTAGATGCTGATGGGAGTTTGATCCCTGTGGATGGACAGACGGTGCATCGGGAAGTCGATGCAATGGCAGAACAGGGGCTACGGGTGTTGGCGTTGGCGAAGAAGCCCGTGTCAGCCGAGCAACAATCAGTAGATCATGGTGATATTGCAAAGAATCTGATTTTTATCGGATTGCAGGGCATGATCGATCCGCCGCGAAAAGAAGCGATCGCCGCCGTGCAAGCCTGTCAGGAAGCGGGGATTCAAGTCAAAATGATTACGGGCGATCATGCTGTCACCGCCGCAGCGATCGCTTCTCGCATGGAATTGAAAAGGCATGGGGAAGTTCTGGCCTTTACCGGACAAGAACTTGCTCAAATGAATGAACAAGAACTGGCGACGGCGGTAGAAGATGGAGTCGTATTTGCCCGCGTCGCACCGGAACAAAAACGGGGATGGGGTTAACGATGCGCCTGCACTCAAGCAAGCAGATATTGGGATTGCAATGGGAGGTGCGGGGACTGAGGTGGCAAAAGAAGCCGCCGATATGATTTTGACCGATGATAACTTTGCCTCAATAGAAGCGGCTGTTGAGGAAGGTCGTACCGTTTACCGAAATCTCCTGAAAGCGATCGCCTTCATTCTCCCCGTTAATGGTGGCGAATCGATGACGATTTTGATTAGCGTGTTACTCGCTAGAGAATTGCCCATCTTATCTTTACAAGTTCTCTGGCTAAATATGGTTAATTCCATTGCAATGACCGTCCCCTTAGCCTTTGAGCCTAAATCTCAGCAGGTGATGCAACAGCCTCCACGCAACCCGAATGAACCCTTGCTTTCTGGCAGTCTGTTAAAGCGGATCTTAGTAATTTCTGCTTTTAACTGGATTGTAATTTTTGGCGTATTTGAATGGATGAAACAAACAACCGGGAATATTGAGTTAGCCCGCACAATGGCAATCTAGGCTTTAGTGGTCGGGAGAATCTTTTATCTTTTAAGCATTAGCCACTTTGGAAATGCTGTCATCGCCAAAATTCGTGGCATCGGACGCATTCGCAATTCTCCAGCCCTAGCAATTGGGATTGCCTGCACTGTGCTTTTGCAAGTAATCTTCAGTCAGTGGAGCCTAATGAATGGCTTATTCTCAACAACACCACTGAACTTAAATCAATGGCTCATTTGCCTGTTGGTGGGGTTGCCAATGATTGCAGTAGCCGCCTTCGTCAATCGCTTTGATCCACAACACTAATCCCATTTTAGATTTTGAGTTGTAGAAAGCTTGCGGTTATCGCATCTGTTGTCAGTAGCTATCCGATTCTGGCTGCAAGGCTGAAGACATGGCTTGTTGTTTAAGCGCGTAGACCCGTCCAAATTCTGTGCTTCTGGTTGCTGATTCCAAACAACCCAAACTTACTTACAGTTTCTATGCAGCTTAACGTGTTCTTGAAGATACATTTTGTCAGCACTCAGCGCTTTGGATTTCACTGGAAAATAGGGCTGTCAGGATGGAGTCTCCTCGCCCATGCGGGTACTGACTCTTTTGATGCGATCGCGCACCGTTATCCTCGGTTAAGTGGAGAGAAGGGGAGAGAACTGCCGATCCAAGTATGCGAGCGCCTCTTGCCCCTACATCATCCTCAATATTGCGTTTTGTAATACTTTTATGGCTCTTTTCCAGATCAAATCCTAAAATGCTATCATCGCAAATGAGAGTTGATTCGGTTGCAAGGTTTTGTTTTTATTGACTGGCTTTTTCGTCTTGGTCTTAACAGACTCCTCTCCGAAATCTAAATCTCCACGTTCCTATGATTTTGGAGTCGATCTATGTCTATTTATGTAGGTAATTTGTCCTACGACGTTACCGAAGCCGATTTAACCGGCGTTTTTGCAGAATATGGTTCTGTAAAGCGGGTTCAGCTACCCACTGACCGCGAAACAGGTCGTCCGCGCGGCTTTGGTTTTGTGGAAATGTCTACCGAGGCTGAAGAAACAGCTGCCATTGAAGCCCTGGATGGTGCTGAATGGATGGGTCGTGACATGAAAGTGAATAAAGCCAAGCCCCGCGAAGACAGAAGTTCGTCCGATGGTGGCGGTCGCAGAAACAACAGTTTCTCTCGTCGCTACTAAAACATAAAGAAGAAGCCCCCAGACATGGGGGCTTTTTTATTGGTCGCTGGAGTGCGATCGCGCTCCCTTCGCGCCCCCTTCGCACTCCAGACAGGTGGAGAGTTTAAGGTCTGGGGGGATTACCACACTGCGGGCTAGGATTATTTAAACATAGCCAAATTCCTGGCATGAGGTCGGTGTTGTTGTTGTTCATAGTACTTGTGGTTGAAGGACTAGCTGCGGGGCTAGCTTCAGGACTGGCTTCAGGACTAGCTTCAGGACTGGCTTCAGGGCTAGCTTCGGGACTGGCTTCAGGACTGGCTTCGGGACTATCTTCGGGACTATCTTCGGGGCTGGCTGGCGCATCTTGAGCGAATAACTCTTGGCTACTCACAGTTAAATCAGCTTGCTTGGAGCCACTACCAGCATTGGAGTGATTATTAGGACTATTAATTAGTGCAGTAGCTGGAAAACTCAGCAAAATTCCAGCACTCACAACCAACATCATGCCAATTCGCGTTTTAATTTGAGTTTTAAGATCTTTATTCATCGGTATCTACTTGGTTTCTCCTAAAATCGGGATGCACTTGATTAAAACTCATTCCTCTGTAATCGTCTTCCTACTTCCGATAGAAGTAGAAGTAAAGTATACTCAAGGCTTAAGTAGTGGGCACTCCTTAATAAGATTTGACGAGAGCTAAACCACCAAAATTAGTATTTGTTGTTTTTTTTGCTGCTAAAGTCAAGCTAAAATTATTATTTTTAAACGAGCAGTATTGGGGCAGTCCCTACCTTAAAAAAATTCTTTTTCGAGAGTTGCGATCGCGGTTCTCGCTAAGTGTGCGCTCCACATTGAACCTCAAACCCCACTCTGCTTTCGGGGAGAAGCCGGAGGGAGTTTAAACTGTACTGCATCCAAACGAAAATTGCTATATAGTTTTCTATGCAAGTAGGGAATCGGAAAGTTACGTAGAAGCGAGAAAATATTTAAAAGTAGATTAACTGGATTTCGGTAGCGTTGATAACAAATTGCCAAAACAAATTGCCAAAGTGAGCTGTCATGATGAGCAGAGCGACGAAGGCACTCTTGTGAAAGCAAGTAGAGATTAATCCATTGCCGCTAGCACCGCCTTGGGTGCTAATTTATCTTTAAACCAAACAATTCTTGCCGGTACATCGTTCAATTTAACACCGGCTTTCTCCAAATTTAGCCGCTCAGAAATCGCTAAAATTAAGTTCTCGCATTCAGCGCGACGCACCTGGGAAAACTTCTTTTGCAAGTATTCGGGACGCCAGTAGCCGACAATTTCGAGTAAGAACGTGCGACCATCAGGATGCACTAAGCGAAAGTCAGGAATCATGACACTGCCTGGAATGGGGATAAGGTCAACTTCTCTTTCTAATACCCATTCACTTTTCAGCGCGTCCCAGCGGTCGGCAAAAGACGCCTCTAACATACTGTCATAAGGCTTGCCAGGTGGATAGTGGGACACCAAACCACATTCAGAATTCAGCGTAAAGCGTCCGGTTTTCCAGTTGCCAGTGAAGGCATCGCGGTTTTGCAGCGTGGCGCTGAGACTCCATTTAGTGACGTGGAGTAAAGCTGGGAGGAGTTTAGCGATCGCTAACCCATAGCGCGTACTCGGCTTAAATAAACTGGTAGGGCCATCCACTGTTATCGTGAAGCCATGATCCGCATCGCCTTCAATATATGCCATCAATTGAAATAATTTGAGATAGCGGAATAACAGCTTATATTCGCCTGGAACGTTGCGGTGAGCATTCAGAGTAATTTGACTCGCACGATAGAAGACACCCTGCACCTGGGATAAATTGTAGCGGTGCAACAAATTTTCGGGCGTGGGAGTGTCAAACTGGGTGAGGATGCGATTCTCGGCTAAATCCGCGTAAAGTCCCATGCGAATTTGACTTGCCAGCACTTCTCGATCGAGTTCCTGGCTGAGTTTGTCAGCTAATAAGCTTAGTGTCTGCGCCGACGCTTGGGGACTGGGAACAGATTGAGCCGCCAGCGCAAAGACTCGTTCCCGCAATTCTTGCGGTTCCAAGGGACTGACGATTTCAAACGTACACAAACTGCTTTTGAGAATGTGGGCAAGTCCTCGCTTCAGGCGATAATCTGGACTATCGCCTTCTAATTCCAGCAACTGGCGATCGAGTTCTCCCTGCGTACAACCAAGCGCTTCCTGAAAACAGGTAATCAGATCGGATGCAATCCCCAAATTCTGAGCATCAATATTTAAGCGCTTCGGGACTATTGTTTCGCCATTTTGACGATGGATTAAAAGGTCGGTAGGTAACATTTGGATTTAGATAATTGCTAATTGCTAATTGCTAATCGCTAATGGGTGGTTCATCCTCCTCTCCCCATTTTGCCGGTGACTCCGCTGCTCGCTTAGCGACATTAGAATTTACCCCATAAATCGGTTTCGACGGCAAAATCTCCAATTGTTTACCTTTCTTCTCCTCTCTTTCTTCGCGTTCTCTGCGCCTTGGCGGTTCGTTTTTCTTATCTCCCCGCCGCCGCTGGGACGTACCTTCCTCACTCGTATTTTCCGCCACCACCTCATAGAGAATGGCACGTTTATTTTTATCCTGACTTTTTCGCAAAACCCGTCCCATCCGCTGAATAAACTCACGCTGGGAACCCGTGCCCGATAAGATAATTGCCACACTAGCGGCGGGGACATCCACCCCTTCATTCAGGACGTGGGAAGCGATCAGAGTTTTGTATTCTCCCTCCCGAAACCGAGTTAATATCTCGTGGCGTTCCTTCACCGGCGTTTGATGGGTAATCGCTGGGATTAAGAAATCCTGGGAAATGCGATAAACGGTCGCGTTATCAGCCGTAAAAATCAAAATTCGTTCTGGGTGGTGTTCGGCAATCAAATTGGCGAGAATTCGCAGTTTGCCGTCTGTACCCAAGGCGATATCTTTCGCTTCCCGATGGGCTAGCATCGCCCGACGTCCTGCTGGCGAACCGGCACTTCTCATCACAAACTGCTGCCAGCCTTGTATGCTGCCGAGAGAAATATTGGACTCTCGCAAAAAGTTGTTGCGGAGTTGAATTAACTCGTTGTAGCGATCGCGCTCTAATTGCGATAACTTGACTTTAATCTGCACGATCTCATGCTCAGCAAGTGCCGAACCAGAAAGTTCCTCTGCTGTTTTGCGGTAAACTTCGGAACCAATGAGAAGATTTAGATCGGCGTGTTTGCCGTCAGAACGCTCCGGAGTCGCACTCAGTCCCAGTCGGTAGGGCGCGATCGCATATTCGGCAATCACCCGATTAAAATCAGTCGGTAAGTGGTGACACTCATCAAACACGAGCATGGCATAGCGATTGCCCAAGTTTTCGGCATGAATTGCCGCACTGTCGTAAGTGGCAACCAGAATTGCTGTTCTATCCCGCGAACCCCCTCCCAGCAACCCCACCTCTGCATCCGGAAAAGCCGCCGTCAAGTGAGCATACCACTGGTGCATCAAATCCAGTGTCGGCACCACAATTAACGTACTGCGCGGCGTCGCCTGCATCGCCAGTTGAGCCAGATACGTCTTCCCAGCCGCCGTAGGCAGCACCACTACTCCCTGACGTCCCGCTTGCTTCCAAGCCATTAGCGCCTCGGTTTGATGCGGGTAGGGTTCCATTTCCATGCTGGCGACGAGTTCCAGCGCTTGAAAACCCTTCGCCTCATCGATAAAATTTGTTTCTTCCGCTTGTAGTGCTTCTACCAGTTGACGATAGTGCATCGCCGGAATGCGGAACTTTTCCACGCGATCGTCCCAAGTCGCATATTCCACCCAAGCTTTGCCCCTAGGAGGCGGATGCAATATTAAAGTGCCACGATCAAAAGATAAAGTAGGGCTACGAGCCATTATTTTTTTAAATTCTTAATCCCCCGATAATTTTAGGAGACTTAATGCACAATGCGATTGAACCCTTGCAGTAATTGGAGCTTTCCCTAATTAAGGGATGAATGCATCGGGGGTAGTAAATAGACTCTCCCAACCTCACAACCCAACCGCGCAAAATTGTTACAGTATGGTGCAATCTTGTGCAACAGCGTAATTGGAGCCGATTTTTGTGTTTAACACTGGCATCATCAGTATTTTGCAATATAGAGGCGCTAAATCTTGACATCTGGCTATGATACGGATCGAGGAGCCACTAGGGTAGATGTGCGAACCAGCGAACTGACAAGTCAGCGCAACGCGATCGCGCTGGCGCGGGAGATTCGTTTTTCATTTTTTACATTAAGAATCGGTGTTGGCATTAGTGCGAAGCGCTCCAAATGCCGAACCCGCCAGGAGAACAGAATATGTTAAAAAAAATCAACCCTCGATTACGGCGCTACGGTGTTGCTGTACTCGCCGTTGCTAGCGCTGGGGTACTGACGCTGTGGTTATTGCCGCACATTCAGCCGCACATTTCCCCACTTTTTTTTGCTGCCGTGATGTTGAGTTCCTGGTACGGCGGCTCGAAACCGGGACTGTTAGCTACTGTTTTGTCTACTTTAACGATTTCTTATTTTTTTATCCCGCCGTTCCATTCAGTTTTGTTTGGTGGAGGGGACATCCTGCGAGTGGCGGTGTTTGGGTTGGTGGCATTATTTATTAGTTGGCTCAGCGCGGAATTAAAAGCTGCCAAGCATCGATCCGAGAAGAACATATTAAAAGTACGAGCCAGCGAGGAGCGGTATCGTAGCATCGTCGAGACGGCTAACGAGGGCATCTGGTTATTGGATGCCCAAATGCGAATAGAGTACGTCAATCAACGGTTAGCCGAGATGTTCGGTTACGGTGTAGAAGAGATGCTCGGTCGTCCAATTTTTGACTTCATGGATGAAGAGGCTCGTATTCAGTTAGAGCAATCTTTGGAGCGTGGGAAGCAGGGTATCAACGAGCAGTTTGACTTCCGTTACCGCCGCAAAGACGGTTCGACGCTTTGGGCAATTGTCTCCACAAATCTTATTTTTAATGAAGGCGGTGTCAGCGACGCGAAAGGTGAAGCGATGCCGAAAGCGATCGCGATGTTAACTGATGTCACCGAGCGCAAAGCCGCTGAGGAAGAATTAAAACGATATCAACTTCTTTCTCAACACAGTCGTGACATTGTTTTATATATTCAGCTTGATGGTCAAATTATTGAAGCAAACCAAGCTGCTGTTAAAGCTTATGGTTACTCTAAATCAGAGTTGATTTCCCTGAAGATTAACGATTTACGAGCGCCACAAACTCGGAATTTAATCGCTCAGCAAATTGAACAAGCAGACAAAGAAGGGATTTTGTTTGAAACCATTCACTACCGGAAAGACGGGAGTTCTTTTCCGGTAGAAGTGAGTGCCCAAAGCTTAGGAATTGGCAATAAAAAAATAGTTTTAAGTATTATTCGAGACATTACTGAGCGCAAGCAAGCTGAAGCCTTGTTGCGGAACAGCGAAGAACGCTACCGCGCTTTTATTGAGCGGAGTTCAGAAGGAATTTGGCGATTTGAACTTGAGCAACCGATTCCCATAGAAGTGACAGAAGATGAGCAGATTCAGCGTTTTTACCAACATGGATACTTAGCTGAATGCAATCGGGTCATGGCTCAAATGTATGGGTTTAGTAGTGTAGAAGAAATTATTGGGGTAAGATTAGAAGATTTTTTAATTCCCTCCGAGCCACATAATATTGAATATTTGCGGGCGTTTATTCAGTCTGGCTACCGACTCAGCGATGCAGAATCCTATGAGGTGGATAAAGAAGGAAATCCCAAATATTTTTTAAATAACCTCGTAGGAATTGTGGAAAATGGTTTTTTAGTACGAGCGTGGGGAACTCAACAGGACATTAGCGAAAGCCTGCGGCACGCTACGCTACGCAAACAAGCGGAAGAAAACTCTCGGCATCTCGCAAACGAGCTTCAAGAACAAGCCAGTACGCTGGATGCAATTCTTTCGGCATCTGTCGATCACATTTACATCTTCGATCGTGAAGGTCGCTACCAATATGTAAGCGCTGGCGGTGCCCAAGTGGTAGGGTTCCAGCCAAGCGAGCTGGTAGGCAAAACTTGGCGAGATATCGGCTTGCCAGAAGAAATTATGAGCCGATTTGATGCTCACAGAGAAGAAGTCATCTCTACCGGAGAACCGATCAGACATGAGAACGAGTTCTTAGGTGCTAGCGGCTTGCAACACTACGAATATATCGTCGCCCCCCTGCACAATCAGGATAAAAGCATCAAGGGGATCGTGGTCATTTCCCGCGACATCACCCAGCGCAAGCAAGCTGAAGAGGCTCTGCGAGAAAGTGAAGTACGGGCGAGACGCTTGATTGAGTCAAATATTATCGGGGTTATCATTGCGGACTTTTCTGGCAATATCCTGGAAGCAAACGATGTCTTTTGTAACATCGTCGGTTATACACAGGAGGAAGTGCTATCCGGAAAAGCGAACTGGGCGGAAATGACGCCGCCAGAATATCGGCATTTAGATTTGCAGGCGATGGAGGCGATGCAGCAGACAGGCACCCATACGCCTTTCGAGAAAGAATACATCCGCAAAGACGGCACCAGGGTTCCCGTCCTAGTGGGGACAGGCTATCTGGGCGGAGCGAACAAAATCGGAGTGGGTTTTGCGATTGACTTAAGCGAAAGCCTGCGGCACGCTACGCTACGCAAACGCGCTGAGCAGGAATTGCGAGTATCAGAAGCTCGCTTCCGAGCTTTGGTGGATCAGTCCCCGTTGAGTACGCAAATTATGGCTCTCGACGGTCGGATTCTTCAGGTAAACCAGGCTTGGGAGAAACTTTGGGGAATCACGCTTGACCAACTTTCGGAATACAACCTGTTGCAGGATGAGCAATTAGTTGCTAAAGGCATCATGCCGTACATTCAAAAGGCATTTGCTGGCGAGGCGACAGCCATGCCACCCATCGTCTACTATGTTTCGGAGCTAGGAGATTTCCACGAGCAAGAACGCTGGACGCAGGCTTTCATCTATCCCGTCAAAGATGAAACCGGAAATATTCGCGAAGTGGTTTTGGTACACGAAGATATTACAGAGCGCGTCCGAGCCGAGGAAGCACTTCGAGAAAGCGAAGAACGATTCCGAAAATTTTTTGAAGAGGCACCCATTGGCATCTCCGTGGTTGACATAAACGGTCGCTTGGTCAAAATGAATAAAACCTACTGTGAGATGTTGGGATACCCAGAGCAAGAACTCAGTCAATTGACCTTTACAGAGATTACCCACCCCGAAGATATTGAAAAAGATTGGCGCTATACAGAGCAATTATTCACAGGTGAACTAACTCGCTATCAAGTAGAAAAACGTTATATCAAGAAAAATGGGGAAATTTTATGGATTAATCTTACAGCTACGGCAATTTACGATCGAGAAGGGAACCCCTGCTATGGATTGGGCATGGTTGAAGACATCAGCGAACGGAAGCGAGCTGAGGAAGCGCTGCAAGCAACGAACCAAACTCTTGACAGCCTGATTCAAGCTTGTCCCCTGGGGATTACAGTTCTCAGTATTGATGATGGAACGGTAAAACTGTGGAATCCAGCAGATGAGCGGATCTTCGGCTGGAGTGAACAAGAGGTAGTCGGCTGTTTTCTTCCTAGCATCCTAGAAGATAAACGAGACGAGTTTATAGCACAACTTGATGCTATCGAGCAAGGCGGAACATTAACGGCTATAGAAACACGTCGTCGAAAGAAAGACGGTTCACTGGTTGATATCAGCGTCTGGGCGTGTCCAGTGCGTGACGCTCAGGGAAATCTTAGCTGTATGTCCATTGTTGCCGATATTAGCGATCGCAAGCAGTTAGAGCAAGAACGCAACCAACTTTTGCTCAACGAACAACAACGGGCGACCCAACTTCGAGGCTTGGCGGATGCTGCTTTAGCCATCAACTCTACACTCTCGATTGATGAGCGGTTGCAAGCGATCGCTGACCAAGCGCGTACCATCATCGGTGCCCACCAGTCACACGCCAAACTAAGTTTTAATCAAGACTGGGCGCAGTCTCTCAACGCCATCTCTGTGTCAGACAAATATGCAGCCAGGCGCGAATCCCCTGAAGAACTTGATGTGACGACGAGCATCTACTCGCTTGTCTGGCAGAGGAACCGCCCGATGCGGATGACGCAAGCTGAGCTGGAGGCACATCCGGCTTGGAAAGAATTTGACAAAACTGTTGATAATCTACCAATGCGAGGCTGGCTAGCTGCACCCCTGACGGGACACAACGGGAAAAATATCGGTTTGATTCAACTGTCGGATAAATACGAGGGTGAGTTCACCGAACAAGATGAAGCCATCTTCGTCCAACTGGCACAGATGGCTTCCGTCGCGGTTGAGAATGCACGCCTTTACCGGGAAGCCCAAGAAGCAAACCGCACCAAAGATGAGTTTTTAGCGACCCTTTCCCACGAACTGCGAACGCCGCTCAACGCCATGCTGGGATGGACTCAACTCCTGCGTACCCGGAAGTTTGACGCCGCCACTGCCGCCCGCGCCCTGGAAACCATCGACCGCAATACCAGGTCACTGTCTCAATTGATTGAGGATGTTCTAGATGTCTCGCGGATTATTACCGGCAAGTTGCGCCTAAATGTGCGTCCCATCGAACTTGTACCCGTGATTGAGGCGGCTATCGATACGGTGCTACCCGCAGCAGAAGCGAAAAACATTCAAATTGACTCTAGATGCGATCGCTCAGTCGGACTCATTTTGGGCGATTCCGCTCGTTTGCAGCAAGTCGTCTGGAATCTGCTTTCTAACGCCGTCAAGTTCACCCCCAAGGGAGGGCGGATCGAGGTACAACTTTCTGTAGGCAGGGGGAATGGGAACGAACAATTCCCGATTCCCAACTATGCCGAAATCAGAGTAACTGACACGGGACAAGGGATTAGTGCCGACTTTCTCCCTTATGTATTTGAACGCTTCCGTCAAGCCGATGGTACAACTACGCGATCGCATGGCGGACTCGGACTTGGACTTGCGATCGTGCGCCACCTCGTAGAATTGCAAGGGGGAACCGTCCGCGCCCAAAGCCCCGGACTTGGCTTAGGCGCAACCTTTATTGTGAATTTACCGCTCCGGAGGGAGGAAGCAGAAAACCGGAAAGATGAATTAGATTCTCACCTTCCTCCTTCCTCCGCCGACTTCGCTTCCTGTGCCGTAACGCTGGATGGCTTGCGAGTGCTAATTGTGGATGATGAACCCGACGCCCGCGAAGTGCTAACTGCCATCTTGGAGCAATACCACGCCCAAGTCACCGCTGTGACGAGTGCCCGCGAAGCACTGGAAGCCCTCCACCGCTTGCAGCCGGATATCTTGGTGAGCGATATTGGGATGCCGGAAGAAGATGGCTACGACCTGATTCGTCAAGTCAGGGCGCTGGATATACAAGGTAGAACAATTCCGGCTGTAGCGCTGACTGCCTACGCCAGAGCTGAAGACCGTATCAAGGCGCTCCAAGCAGGTTTCCAGGTACACATTTCTAAGCCAGTCAACCCCGTGGAGATAGCGACAGCGATCGCTAACCTCACCGGACGCACCCATTCTTAAATGGTGGTCAGGAAAAGGGATTGGTTTAAGAAAAAAAACAATCATCGCCAGTAGTAAGTGATATGTTAGGGGGCAATCGCGATCGCTCTGTTGCGCCACAATAATGCCTATTTCTCTAAGGTCTAAGCGTTTTTCCCTGGCACTGGTGACAGTTCTTGTCTCTGTCTCCGTGTCTTGGTGCGACAAAGCACCCGCAGCATTTGTACAGCCCCTCCGAAGCAAACGGGGGATGGTTGTCTCCGCTCACCGACTGGCGAGTGACGCAGGGTTGACTATGTTACGCAAGGGAGGCAATGCAGTCGATGCAGCCGTGGCAACTGCTTTTGCCATTTCCGTTGTCGAGCCTTTTTCGGCTGGGATCGGCGGCGGGGGTTTTGCGCTGGTGCGCTTGGAGAAAACTGGCGAAATCAAAGCGCTTGACTTCCGCGAACGCGCCCCCCTGAAGGCAACGCGGGATATGTACCTGGATGCAGCGGGGAAAGTGCGTCCCAATGCCAGTGTGAATGGATATTTGTCTGTAGCGGTCCCCGGAACGGTAGCGGGACTGTATGAACTCCATCGTCAGTATGGCAAACTTCCCTGGAAAGAAACGATCGCACCGGCGATTCGTTTTGCCAACGAAGGCTCTACGATCAACCCTACCTCGCGTTTTGCCCAAGTTGCTGGAAATCGCAAGGATGCCATTCTCAATAATCCCGCAGCCCGACAAATTTTTGCGCCGAACGGCACTTTGTTTGCACCGGGAGAGAAGCTGGTACAAAAAGATTTAGCCAAAACCTTACAAGCGATCGCCCTCAATCCTCAAGACTTCTATACTGGCGACATTGCCCGCGCGATCGCGAGCGATATGGCAAAAAATGGGGGTTTGATTTCCCTTGAAGATTTAAAATCTTACAAAACGACTTGGCGTGCCCCCGTCTGCGGCAATTTCCGCGCTGCTCGGATTTGCTCGATGCCGCCGCCTTCGTCGGGAGGCGTTCACCTGCTGCAAATCTTAAATATTATTGGGGAAACTGACTTAAAATCCAAAGGATGGCACCACCCAGACTCCCTGCATTTGATGGTGGAAGCAATGCGGATCGCTTATGCGGATCGGGCTGTACATTTGGGCGATCCGGATTTTGTGAAAGTTCCGGTTAATGCCTTGATTAATCCGGCATACGCTGCCAAAAGACGCCAGGAAATTAGTCTGGAACGGGCGCGATCTTCAACTGAGGTAAAGGCAGGGAATCAGGAGACGCTACAGGGCTTTGCCAATCCCAAGGAATCGCAAGATACGTCTCATTTAACGGTAGTCGATGAGGAGCGCAATACCGTCAGCCTCACGTTTACGATTAACTACGGCTTTGGCTCGGGTGTGGTGGTGCCGGGAACGGGGATTCTGCTAAATGACGAGATGGACGATTTTGCCGCTGCACCGGGAGTTCCCAACGTTTTTGGATTAGTGGGCGGTGAAGCGAATGCGATCGCTCCCGGCAAAATTCCCCTCTCCAGTATGACCCCAACGATCGTCACCGAAAATGGCAAGCTGCGGATGGCTGTCGGTGCGCCTGGGGGTAGCACGATCATTACTACCGTGATGCAAGTTGTCCTCAACGTCCTGGAATACGGCAGGGATGCTGGTGCCGCCGTTTCCGCCCCCCGTATCCATCATCAATGGCTTCCGGACAAGCTCAACGTGGAACCTTACGGCTTAGACGCCGCCACGCTTGCAGAACTGAGCCGTCGAGGGCACAAAATCGAAGAGCGATCGCCTTGGGGAAATGCGAACGCGATCGTCGTGACCCCTGAAGGCTTATTAGAAGGTGCTGCCGATCCTCGCGGCGAAGGTGCCCCAAGCGGTTATTAGAGAGGGCTGAGGACTGAGGACTGAGGACTGAGGGCTGAGGACTGAGGACTGAGGACTGAGGGCTGAGAGAAAAAGAGTGAGGGCTGAGGAGTCAGGGAAGAGGGCTGAGGGAAGAGGATTGATTTCAACCGCCCTCAGCTAGATGTGAGAAGCTTTCCTTAAAGAGCGGGAGTGTCAATTGTTATTGCCCAAAAATTGCACTAAAGGTTGAAAAGTTGGGACGAGTTCGGGACGACTCACGACTAAAGTGGGGAAAGAAATACTGCCATAATTCACTCCTTTTTGCAAAGGAAACACGGGGTTTGAATTCAGCGGTATCCAAACCCCACCCGCCGCCTGCAAAATTGCCCAGACTGCTGCAATATCCCAAACTTTGGGGGTAGATTCAACACCACCCAAGCTGGTACCGGAAGCAACTGCCAGGAAATTGTAGGTAGTGACGCCCAGCATCCGGATTTTGCAGGGGAAAGGTTTCTGCAAGATAGAGGTACTTCTGGCACACACGCAGAAAAAGTGACTATTACTCGGAGCATCTGGACTAGTGTGAATCGGGCGATTATTTAAAAAAGCACCATTGTCACCGCCTTCACCGTGCCAAAAGCCGTGAAAAGATTGCCTGGTGGGGGGGAAATACACGTACCCGAATACCGGAGTGCCCTGATACAGCAACCCCATTGAAATTCCCCAGATTGGAATTCCCCGCGTGAAATTGGTGGTGCCATCAACCGGATCGATGACCCAGCACCATTCGGAACCGAAAAAGGTATGTTCTGCCTCTTCGCTTAAAACATCGTGGCTGGGGAATGTGCGCGCGATCGCTTCTCGAATTTCTCGATCCGCCCACTTATCTGCCTGCGTTACCAAACTCCCATCTGCTTTATGTTCTGCCTGGATCTGTCCAAAATCTTGCAGCAGTTGCTTGCCGAGTCTAACAGTCGTCTCTTGTGCAAAGCTGAGAACCTTCTCCCAAAAATCTGTCATCTGCGTTCGTGGTTCGAGGTTGATGGCTAATGGCAATACAATTCACCATTAGCGATGATCTATTCGCAATTCGTTAGTCTAATTCACCTTCCAGGACAGTTGCGATCGCATTTTTGGCATCTGTGCGAAATTCTGCCACATTTACTCGACTGAGGAACCAAACCGCTAGCACCATTCCCACGGCTTGCAGTGCAAATACCAATCCATAGGAGAGTACGGGATTAGTAAATAGCTTTCTCCCCACATCCAAAACAGCACCTCCCGTCACGGTTGCCAGTGCCCGTGCCATTGCCTGCGCCAATCCCCAAGCACCGATAAACGTACCGGCTGTTTCCGCTGCTGTCAGATCCAGCATTAAGCTAATCGCGCCGGTGGTTGTGACACCAGAGGCAAGCCCAAACAAGAATAACGCACCCTGCAATAACTTTTGATTTTGGCTAAATCCTGACAGGATAATCAACACGAAACAAGCGGCTACTAACAGACAGCCTAGCTTAGCTGTTTTTTGCTTACCTAGGCGCGGCACAATCAAGAAACCAGTGCTGCTAATTCCAATCAGCGTTCCCAATCCCCAGTAAGCATTCAGCTTGGTGGTTTCCGAAACTTGCATTCGGAAAACTTCGCCCCCATAAGGTTCTAAGACTGCTTCCTGCATAAACAAACTAATCGTCATTACCAGCAAAAACGTGAAAAAGATTCCCGTTTGCCGGTTAGCGGTTAACACTCGCAATGCCTTACCCAAGGTAATGCTATCTTCTCGCTCGACTAAAGTGGAACGAGAGGTATAGCGCGAATATTTTTTCTCAACGCCCACCGTCGCCAGCAATGCCAGACCCACCACGGTCGCCGGTACAATTACAAACAAGCGGTCGATCGAGGCTTGCAATGCTGATAGGGGTGCGTCTGTGCCGACTTGCTTGAGCAAACTGCTGCCAAGAATTGCCCCGATAACAATTCCCACCATCAGCATAGACCAGACAATCCCGACAAGTTTAGAACGATTATCTTCATCGGAAACATCCACCAACATTGCGGCAAAGGGAGTCGAACTCATACTCAGCGCCACGCCATAAAACACGAAGACAAGTGCCAGCAAACCAGTCCAGCCGTAGGTTTGGGTTGTCCACGACCAACCCCCGGCAGCTTGCACCACATTGCCCAGACGCCACATAACTTGTACGGCGAGGAAGGATGCGATCGCAAACAGTGTTGCACCTATCCACACATAACCCGTGCGGTGATACCCCAATATCGGCTTTGCATCCGACATTTGCCCAAACCACACTCGCACTGGGGCAACAAACTGGTGCATCGCCAAGGCACCCGCTGCAATTGTGGCAGGAATTGCTAACTCCCCAATCATGACTCTGTTGAGGATGCCCAGCGCCAAAACGGACATCATCCCCAATCCCATCTGAAATAAGCCGAGTCGGAACATGGTGAATAAATTCACCTTGGGAGGAAATGACTCGCGGGGTTTCGAGTCTTCTGGTTGCAAATTTGATATATCACCTGTTGCCATCTTTTTTTAAAAGCAAATGAAAGCATCTTTTGCTGTTTTCATTTCACCATACTCATCTGCGACTGTCTGCGACGTTAAACTGAAAAATATAAAGTTTTGTAAAGAGTAGAAATTTTGAGCCTACAAACGATTACTTTAGGACGCGATGGTCCCACAGTCACCCAACTCGGTATCGGCACTTGGGCTTGGGGGGACAAGCTGTTTTGGAATTATGGCAGCGATTACGGAGAAGCCCAACTACGAGAAGCCTTTGAAGCCACGCTAAATTCCGGCATTACCTTTTTTGACACTGCTGAGATTTACGGGTTCGGAGAGTCAGAGTCACTTTTGGGAAAATTCATGCAAGAAACTGGGTGTCCTGCCCAAATTGCTACCAAATACGGCCCTGCCCCTTGGCGATTCACGGCTCAATCTGTCTCAGATGCTTTAACAGAAAGTTTAAAACGTCTGCGGGTCGAGCAAGTCGCCCTTTATCAAGTGCATTGGCCTTTTACCTTCTTAATGAGTCAAGAGACGCTGATGAATGCTCTAGCCGATGAGGTGAAGCGAGGCAGAATTGCGACAGTCGGCGTCAGCAATTATTCAGCCGAACAAATGAAAGAAGCCCACCAACTGCTGGCAGCCAGGGGTGTGCCTTTAGCGGTGAACCAAGTACGCTATTCTCTGCTAACGCGACAAATCGAAACCAACGGCATTCTAGACACAGCGCGTCAACTGGGGGTGACAATCCTGGCTTACAGCCCTCTTGCACAAGGGTTACTCACTGGTAAGTACACCGTTGAGAAGTACCAGGAACCGACGGGTGCCCGCAGATTTGACTCTCGCTTCAGCCGCAGCGGCTTAGAGAAAATCTCCCCGGTGACATCCTTGCTGAGTCAGTTAGGGGAAAAGTATCAAAAAACCCCCGCTCAGGTTGCCCTCAATTGGTTAATCGCTCAGAACGATGTGATTGCGATTCCAGGCGCAAAGACAGCCGAACAGGCGCGGCAGAATGCCGGGGCGCTCGGTTGGGAATTGAGCAGCGAGGAAGTTGCCCAATTGGAACAGGTGAGTCGTCCTTGGCGAAATTAAACCGATTTTAAATTTGGTTCGCAATCGAGGCGGTGCCTCGATTGTGTCCATTATTGAAGGAACGACGCGAGCCGTATTCGACCCGTAGGCGCAGCCTGCGTCCGCCAGAGCGACAAAGGTAGCAGTACCGACCTAACTTCTACAGAACACAGCATTTTTTTAGCCAATTAGAAAAGCGACACATAAAATTTAACTTAGTTACCACTTCAGGCTAAAATTACTGGATGGTGTGAGTACACAGAAATATCTGTTTAGCTGATGTCCACTCGTTCATCTACACTGACCCGTCCGCAAGACTCTGTTGGCAATTCCGAGCCGCTGAGCAATCTTTTGACAGCCCCAACTGGTGACAAGCATCTGAAGCCTGTGACCAAAGCTGTCTATCAAGCCGACCAGCAAGTTAAGTTCCTGCATTTGCAGGCGGAAGTTGAAATTCTCTTGCAACAGCTGCAAACAATCAAACAGCAGCGGTTAGCATCGGATCGCGAGATGGCGGCGACACCCAGCACCGCTAACCCGTAAGGTTCGTAGGAAGAGGCTTTTATCCCTAGAAATGCTGTTTGTAACTCTATCGGCAACTCTTCGGTGCTAGCTTCGTTTGCCCGAAGTTATAAATCATTCGCCGATCAAAAATACTGCCTGCCACAAATCTGTATCGGGCAGTATTTTTGTGCGCGTATAAACGCACTGCACTCAACGAAAACCACGAGAACTTTAATCTCTGCATGACATCGACCATCCCAGCAACGATCCCGAACTCGGATGCAACCACTGACAGCCTGCACCTAAGAGACATTTTGAGAAGTCTACCGCGTGAGGTTTTTACCAAGAATCGCCGCAAAGCTTGGCTCACAGCGCTGATTAACGTTTTAATGGTTGGCTTGGGCTACTGGGGTTTAGCGATCGCTCCCTGGTTTCTTTTACCTCCCCTCTGGATTTTTATCGGCACAGGGTTGACTGGTTTTTTTGTGATTGGTCATGACTGCGGACACCGCTCCTTTGCCAATCGGCGCTGGGTGAACGATCTCGTGGGGCATTTATTCATGCTGCCGCTAATTTATCCTTTCCACAGTTGGCGGATTCTGCACAATTACCATCATGCCCACACCAATAAGCTTAATGAAGACAATGCTTGGGAACCCTTTCAACCAGAGTTTTATAACACTTTAGGAAGCTTGGGACAGTGGGGCTATCGCTTACTGCGGGGTCGATTTTGGTGGGTGGCTTCGATTGTCCACTGGGGCGTTATGCATTTTAACTGGTGGCAATTTAAAGGCAAAGACCGCCAGAAGGTGAAATTATCGGCGATAGTCGTGTTGGGATTTGCCAGCGTAGCTTTCCCCTTATTAATTGCCACAATCGGCATCTGGGGGTTTGTCAAATTTTGGCTTCTACCCTGGCTGGTGTACCACTTCTGGATGAGTACCTTTACCTTGGTTCACCACACAGCGCCGGAAATTCCCTTCACCCCCGCCGAGCAGTGGAATCAAGCTCAAGCGCAACTCTTTGGAACCGTCCATTGCGATTATCCACGCTGGGTGGAATTTCTCTGCCACGACATCAACGTTCACATTCCCCACCATATTTCTACCGCAATTCCTTCCTATAACTTGCGACTAGCTCATCGCAGTATCCAACAAAACTGGGGAGACTCAATTCGTGAATGCCGCTTCTCTTGGTCTTTGATGAAGCAGATTACAGATGAATGTCACCTGTACAATCCCGAAGACTCTTACTATCAGTCTTTTAAGGACTACCACATTGGGCGATAGGCTAGCAGCTCCAAAATAATCAGGTATACACTCTTTCAAGCACCCTTGACTTTTTAGGAATGGGGTGTTTTTTTTGGAAAAAGGGTATTTTTAGGTGACGGATCAACTGCACGCCGGTCGAGATGTACCCACCACTCCGGAATTTCATCTGCACGAAAAATTTCACGAGTTTGGTTAGGCGGCGTGCCTGGAAAACCCAAATTTGCAGTAACAGATAATTTGGACAACTTGAGCAATAAACTTTTCCTAGTTTGGTTCTCCACCTAGCGTTTATAGCTTGGGGCAAGGGTGCTTAGATAGAAAGTAATCCCTATTCCCACAGGAATAATCTCGATTAATAGCAAGATAAAGGCAGAACTAGCTAAACACAAAAATGGTATCTTTTGCGCTGGGGATGAAACATCTTCATCAGTTTGCCTTTGCTGCGGGTGAGTGAGGCTACCGTTACCAACCACTGCTCAACCAACTCCAAGAATTAGAAATTAATCGCTATTGCTCAGTTGCTGCCATGTCGCTTGATAGTCTTACTCCTATTACTTCGTAGACTTTTACCGTCCTTCTTACCACATCCTGGTCATCAAATTCACGTAACACCTTCTCTCTCCCGGCGTCCCCCATTGCTTTACACAGGTCTGGATCTTTCAGGAGTACCTCAATGGCATTAGCCAACAGCCGAGCATTTTTAACGGGAACCAGAAAGCCATTTTCGCCAGGAATAACCACCTCTCGACAGCCAGGGACATCTGTTGCTACCAGTGGTTTCCCCATCGCAGCGGCTTCTAGTAAAATTCGAGGCACACCTTCTCGGTAGGAAGGAAGCACAACAACGGTTGATAAGGCGATCGGGTTTTCCATCTTCTCTACATACCCTAGAAGGTCAACCGCTCCTTCCCTGCGCCACTGCTCCAAGGTCGTCTCAGAAATTGAAGATGGATTTCCGGTGTCTGGGACACCTGCTATTTGAAAGGTCGCGCAGACTCCTTTTGTTTTGAGGATGCGGGCAGCTTCAACGTATTCAATCAGACCCTTATCAACTAGCAGCCTAGCGGCGAACAACACAACCGGAGCAGGTGGAGCATCAGGGTGACTAGGACGTGGTGAAAAGCGCTTCAAGTCAACACCAGAGCTTCTGATTAGTACCGTCCGGTCCGGAACGATCAACTTTCGGTCTGCAAAAGCTTGCAGATCATCCATATTCTGGAACACAACCCTCACTCTACGAGCAGTCAATATCTGCCGATACAGAAACCGGATAATAGGTTGTAAAATACGAGCCTTCCACTCGGTGCTAATAAAGATGTAGCCCAAGCCGGTTACAGCATTCACAACTGCTCTCGTTCTACTGAGCTTTGCACCAATCGTTCCGTACAGAACGCATTTAATTGTAAAGTGATGGACAGCGGAGGGCTTCTCACGAAGGTAAATGTATGTTAAGTGAGCAATGGTTAAGAGTTCTACTAGAGGGTTGATACTCCGCCGACTCAGCCGCAGTTGAATCCAACGAAACCCTTCTGCTTCCAGCCTTTCGACGTAGGCATCCCAAGGGGAAACTAAAACGACTTCGATTCCCTGAAGACGCAAAAATCTAGCTAGAGGCAGACGGAAGTTATAAAGATACCAGCCCGTATTAGCAACTAGCAAAATTTTCAGGCGATTTTTGTTTTCCACACAACTTAATCTCACCCTAGTTTTATCAATTAGTTTATATGCAGGTATGGAAATATATAAACTTGATAGTGAAACCAATACTAATAAGGTTGTCTATAAGTCAATTCGCCCAGCTTATATCTGGTCTTGGTAGTGGCTCTCTTGAGAGCTAACAATCTTAGGGAAAAACAGGGTTCTATCGATTCATTCCCAGTTGAATGCTTCGCCACTACAAGATAATTAGCGCCTTACAGATATACTCTAAAGACTCCAATAATGGATAGTGGATGGTAATGTAGCAGGGTCAAGAACCGATTTGACATCCATTAATACTCCACCTGAGCGCAGACAAGTGAGTAGTTGAGCGCTGGGCATGTCTAGGTAGACTTGATGACTGACTGCAAGGATCAGTCCCTCCAGATCGGATAAGGCTTGCCAAGGGACAAGGTCAATGTTGTAGTAGCGCTGTGCTTCATCGGGATCGACCAAGGGGTCATGTACGAGTGGCTCTACACCAAATTGTTGCAGCTCTGCCACAATATCTGGCACTCGGCTATTGCGAAGGTCTGGCACATTTTCCTTAAACGTTAGCCCTAGAATCCCAATTCGCGACCCTTTGATGGGCAGATTAGCCTGAACTAAAAGCTTGACTAGGCGCTGTCCTAGGTATGTACCCATGCTGTCGTTGATACGGCGACCGGCTAGGATGACTTGAGGATGATACCCCAGCTCTTCTGCTTTAGTCGTCAGGTAATAAGGATCGACCCCAATGCAATGACCCCCGACGAGTCCAGGTGTGAAGGGCAAAAAATTCCATTTGGTTTTGGCTGTTGCCAAAACATCCCAGGTACGGATGCCTAGGCGATCGCAAATTAAGGCTAACTCGTTCATCAAGGCAATGTTCAAGTCTCGTTGAGTGTTCTCGATGACTTTGGCTGCCTCGGCTATTTTGATGGAAGGGGCGCGGTAAACGCCTGCGTCAATGATGCTGCCGTAGACATTGGCAACCCGTTCCAGGGTTTCGGCATCCTCCCCAGCTACGACTTTGACCAGGTTTTCTAGGGTGTGAACGCGATCGCCTGGGTTTATGCGTTCTGGCGAGTAACCCAATTTAAAATCAATTCCCTGTTGCAAGCCTGATAGTTTAGCTAATACTGGCCCACAAATATCTTCGGTTACTCCCGGATATACAGTAGATTCATATACTATTATCGATCCCGGTTTTAAAACTTTGCCAATGGTTTCCGAAGCTTTAATTAAACACGTCAAATCCGGTCGGTTGTTGCGGTCAATTGGTGTTGGTACGGCTACTATAAAAAATTTTATTCCGAGCAATTCGGCTGGATCTGCGGTGATGTAAAGATTGGAGGTTTTTAAGTTTTCATTTGAGATTTGATGAGATGGATCGACCCCCCCTTTGAGAGTATTGACTTTATGTATATTGGTGTCAAAGCCAATTGTGCCTGGAAATTTTTTAGCAAATGCCAAGGCAACGGGTAGACCAACATAACCAAGACCGATAATTGCAATGCGATCGCCTATGCCCATAAACCTGAGTCAAAGCTGCTGCGTGTTGTTCTAGGTACGCCTGAAACTTTAACATATCCCAGAGATATTATTGCCAGTTTCATGGGTTGAGCTGCGCCGCAAGCATTGCCTGCCCAGCTTTATGCTATGTCCCTTTCGGGGCAAGCATTTGAGTTATTGATCGACTGACTGGAGCGAAATGAACAAGTCGAGACAGCGCTCATTGCCTTTCTTCATTCGATATCCACCGCTACACAGTTGTCTCGCTTCCTCAACTCAATTGCCATGAACCCCAATCGCCTGAATAGATACTGATAAATTTCCTTAAACAGCTCTATGCTAAGAAGAAATTTTAACATAGAATTATTCCTTGCCCTGAAGCGGCAGTATTCTATCTCGCGGTGATAAATAATATATTCGCCAGCAAATAAGCTGTATATATCTGCATATTTCTCATAAAAGCAATATTTATCTATCCAATCTAATTTTTCTTTTGCCCACTTACTTATTGACACTCCGTTTTTAAAATATCCCAGTCCGATTCCCCTGAGTAAAACAGTGTATAAATAACGAAATTTACCTTTTGCCATCCAATGAACCATAGGTATTCCTATATGGCCTTCACGAATTACTTCTTTTGAAGGAAAGTGATGGTACATTAACCCATTGGGTTTTACAACTCTTTCAATTTGTTTAAGCACGCTTTCTTTGTCGTTTATATGTTCAAACACTTGATTGGATATAATTATATCAAAATAAGAATCTTCAAAGGGAATTTCTCCATTTTCAGTAATTTCTCGAATAATTTTGTTTTTAAATAATTCATTTTCAAACAGAGTTTTATAGGATGCACCAGAGTAGAAAACATCAGCCCCATAACAATCTATACCTTCTGACCTCATTAACTGGACTATATTTCCATTGCCGCAACCGAAGTCCAGTATCTTAAAAGATTGATATCCTGGAATTTGTTTTATGTAATGTACGAAATACAAATAATTAACATCTGTAGCATCTATTGTATTCATTTGCTTAATCCTATTTGCGTTCAGGAGTTCTGTTGTTCATTCAACCATGCCTGGAAGATAAGTACATCCCAAAGATAGTATTGCCAGTTGCGATCGCCGACAATATGCTCCTTCCATTTCTGACGAATACGTTGAGAATTGAAAATAACCTCCTGCTGTAATTCCTCCACCAATCTCGCAAAGAACCGCGCAACCAGGAATCGCTCGGAATCCCGAAGCTTCTTTTGAGATGGCCAATCAAGTTCCGAGGCTCATGATTCCCGCAAAAATTGACACCTAAATATTTACCCTAACTATCGTTAAGTTTTATGGTCAGTGTTCCGTGCCAAACAATTTCACCATCAATTCTACCAACCCTTATTATTAACTAACCAAACTTTGAGGCTATCTTTAATTTTTCCACTTCTTATCACACCCTGCCGTAAAATTTATTTCTAGCTCATTATTTAAATACACTAACACTTACTAAATTTTGTGCAAACTGAATTATGAATACTTCATGGGTCTTAGTGGTTCACCTTTTTTCCTTCATTGCCTCATTCCCTAATGAGACTGCCAACCTTTAGTCTTTGCTATGATTCCTATGGTAAAATTTAAACTCACAAAAGGCATACCTGGAAAAATGCCCTTTACATCAATTATATCAAAGTATTTTTTTACTTGTTTTAATAAAACTCTATCATCAAACCCTTTGTGTTCGCAACGTTCAACCTTATCCATTCTACCTATTATTGAGTTAAAAAACTCTCCTTTTTTAAAGCTATCGTCTTTCATCGAAAAAATATCTTTAGTTACATGCTTTAATAAGAAAGGCAATCCCCTTTCTATCGGAACAGTAATAAATATATATCCTTTTATAACTTTGCTAAGTTTAAATAAATAAGGTTCTACCATTTCAGGATTAATATGTTCTAGGGTTTCCATGCAGATACCCATATTACAAACTTCGTAAATATTGGATATATCTTCTGGCTTTTCACAATATTGAAGATGAATATTAGGATAGTGTTTCCACTTTTGTAATCCTATATCTAGACCTCCTTCCCAGTTTCTATCAAAACCCAAATATTCCTGAATTTCTAGAGGTACTTTGACTAGAAAATCAATTGTTTTTGCATCGTAACAGCCTAATTCAATAATTTTGGCTCTTTGTATATTTAATTTCTGTATTTGTTTGATGAGCCAGTAAAATCTACTGAAATGTAAAGCCGATCTCCAGTTGCCAGAAAAAAGTCTTTCGTTATAATTTTTTCCATTGTTCATATTTATTTAAGAAATTGTTAGTATTGAGCATCTAACCAGGATTGGAACATGAGGATGTCCCAGAGATAGTATTGCCAATTGCGTTGACGCAGCCCATCCGAGTCATCACCGTCAAGATGCTCTTTCCATTTCTGACGAATGGGTTGATGATTGAAAAAGCCCTCCCGCTGCAATCTTTCTGAAGAAAGCAATTCCTCCGCCCAGTCTCGCAAAGAACCGCGTAACCAGCGATCGATCGGAACGCCAAAACCCATTTTAGGACGTTCGATCAAGTTACGAGGCACATATTTACACAATATTTTTCGTAACAGCCTCTTACCCCCACTATTGTTGATTTTCATAGAAAGTGGCAGGCGCAGGGCAAACTCGACAAGGCGATGATCTAACATCGGCACGCGAGCTTCTAAAGCCACACCCATAGTAGCTCTGTCTACCTTGACAAGAATATCGTCCGGAAGATAGCTCACAGTGTCGAGGTACATCATGCGTTGAATAAATGATGGCAGATGCGCCCAGTTAAGAGAATCGGTCAATACTGTCGATGGTTCGCGGCTACCTATTACCAAAACTTCCGGGTTTTTCCAGTGGGAAACCAAACCTCTATACATAGCATCAGGGTTCGGCATTGCTAAAATTTCCGCTAGCTTGTGGAGTTTATCGCCTGGGTTTGGATGCTGTAGTTGCGCTGGTAGCAGGCTATCAATATGAGAAAAAGCTTGGTTCCACTTATCGGGGGATAAGCTAGTCAGTGCATCACCTGCAAACTGCCGCACAGTGCTGGGTATCCAACCAATTAGCTGCCAAATCTTGCTACCCCAAAAGTAGCGATTGTAGCCACCAAAGAGTTCATCCCCGCCATCCCCGGAAAGTGCAACAGTTACTTGCCCTCTGGCAAGTTGAGAGACGAGAAAGGTAGGAATCTGGGATGAGTCGGAGAATGGTTCATCGTACAAAGTTGGTAGCTTGGGGATAACTGCTAGTGCTTCTTCTGGTGTCACATATAATTCTGTGTGGTCTGTGCCTAAATGTTGGGCGACAGCTTTGGCATAGGCGGCTTCGTTGTAAGAGTTTTCATAAAAACCGATGGTAAAGGTTTTCACGGGTTGGCTTGAGACTCGCTGCATCATGGCTACGATAGTCGAGGAGTCGATGCCGCCTGAGAGGAAAGCGCCCAAGGGGACATCTGCCACCATTCGTAGCTTGACGGCTTCCTGTAACAACGCCTCTAGTTTTTCTGCTGCTTCCGCCTCTGAACCCGCGAAGGAGTTGGTGACACCTGATTCAGCGATTTGCTTGGCAGACCAATATGGGATTGGAGAAGAGCGAGTTTCACTACCATTCCAGGTTAGGACTGTGGCGGGGGGTAATTTGTAGATTCCTTGGTAGATGGAATAGGGTGTGGGGATATAGTTGTGCCGCAGAAACAGCGCTAAGGCATCGCGGTTGATTTCAGAGTGGAAATGGGGATAAGCTTTGAGTGCTTTTAATTCGGAACCGAATAACAAAGTTTTGCCCATCCAGCCGTAATATAGGGGTTTTTCCCCTAGTCTGTCTCGGCACAAGTGCAAAACTCTTTCTTGACAGTCCCACAGGGCAAAGGCAAACATACCGTTAAACTGTTGGACGGCTTGCTGCAAACCCCACTCTGTAAAAGCAGCCAGCATCACTTCTGTGTCGGAACCACCGCGAAACCGATGTCCTAGCCGTTCGAGTTCTCGCCGCAAGTCTAAAAAGTTATAAATCTCGCCGTTGAACACAATAATGTAGCGCCCATTGGCAGACACCATCGGCTGATGTCCTTGTGGGGAGAGGTCTACAATTCCCAGCCGCCGATGACCTAGCGCAATTCCGGCTGCGGCATCTGCCCACGCGCCGCCGTCATCTGGGCCGCGATGGAGTAGGGTCTCGGACATTTTTTGCGCGATCACCTGCATGTCCAATGCGCTTTTTTGTCTGGATGTATCCCAAAAACCTGTAATACCGCACATTCACCCTAATTCCTTCTGTTGAGTTGCCCAGTAAGTACAATCTCATACAACTCCTCATACTGTGCCACAACAGAGTCTAAAGAAGAGTATTCGATGATTCTTGTCCGTGCCAGATGCCCCAGCGTTTCTCTACCCATTGACCCCAGAGCGATTAACTCTTTCCAGGCATTGGCGAGTGCTTGCGGATCTCGTGCAGGTACAACCCGCCCTGTATCGCCCACCATCCAGGCTGAGTCTCCCACATCTGTAACCACACAAGGTACACCGCAGGACATAGCTTCACCAATTACATTGGGAAAAGCTTCGCTGTAAGAAGAAGAGGAAGCAATATCCAAAGCCGCTGTCAAGCGTGCCATATCATCGCGTTCTCCCAGCAAGTGAATTCGCTCTGTAAGCCCCAATGTTTTGATAACATCCTGTAGGGCTATGTTTTCGCGAGTTATTCCGGTACCTGCAAGAACAAAGTGTATATCTGGGCTAGTTTGAAATAGAATTGCAGCGGCTTGCAAAAAATTAGCATGGTCTTTCTGGGGGTGATACCGTCCTATCAAACCAATAAGAAATACCTTTTCTGCAATACCTAATTCACTTCGCAAGCTATTTCTAGCTGTTGTTGAGGGGGCAAATAAGTCTGTATCAAAACCATTAGGAATTATTTTGGTTTTGTCAGCTTTGTAGCCCAGCTCTTCATGGTGGATTGCGCTATTTTTAGAGTTATAAATAATTTGTGCAGGGTAACTAGAAAGTTTAGCTAATAGTTTAATTACGGCTGCTGTACCTGCTTTCTCACTGTCTAATGAGTACAGGGATTGGCGAATATTCCAGATTACAGGTACGGGCTGAGGAGCAGTAATACCAGCTAGCTGTGCTGCTAGGTTTCCATGATACATCCAACCTTGGATCAAGTCAGGCTTTAGTTGTCGCGCCGTGCGAATTAACCGCCAAATAGAGGCTAAGGTTGGTATTCCTGGTTTCATATCAATAGTGTAAACTGGGGAGCCTAGCGATTCGATGCGATCGCCCAACGTGCCGCGCTCTCTCAAAGACACTACAACAGGATCGAACCGCTCCCGCTCCAGGCGAGATAGCAACTTGTATAGCATCATTTCAGCCCCACCAGTTGAAAGCCCGGTGATGATAAACAACAACTTCATCTATTTTTGTAATATTAGCTATATCAGATATCCTCTTAACGTAATACGAGGGTGCTGAATTTTAAAAATCACCCACAAGAAGTGAAACTGTGCCCAAGCAATGATAGGAGTTAGCTGAAGCCGCTGACGAGGTCCTTGTATATCCTGAAAAGCTCCATAAAGCAACAGGGCTAGAGCAAGGTATATGAACAGCAATTTGGCTTCTCTTGAACGCCGCCAAAGCATCCATACACCCCACACAGCAGGGACAAATAATATCCAATGAAGAATAGATGGAAAAAATAGAAAAGTATATGCAGGCTCAATTGACCAAGGTTGAGGCGTTAGCGCCATCCTGATTACTCCTAGTAAAATGGTTATCCAATTCTGATCGAGGCGATTGAAATTATATATAGTATTTTCTAATCCTAAGAAAAATGCTACAAAAATGCTACCAATAGCTGATAAAACAAGTAAAATATATCTCCGCCAGCCCTTCAGAAAAAGAGAAATCCAAATTACGGTAGCTATCATTATGACGATAGGGATATAAAATCTAATCCAGAAAAAGATAAAAAATATTCCTCCCAAACCCAAGAGAACATAAAAATTTAGCTGTTTTGATAGCCTTAAAATTAAGTAAATCGCTACTATGGTAATAGTCATAATAAGGATATCTTTTAAATTAACCAAGGATGACCATACTACTATTTCCCAGTGAAATAAAGAAAACAGAAGCAGACCCTTAGCATACTTAGGGCTAAAACCACTTAGATGAGCTATACAAAACAGAAAATACCCGCTAATAAAAGTAAGAAAAACATTAAGAAATACTGGAGGATAGTAATACTTACCAAATAAATACTGACCGAGTATATTCCACCAGCCATAGAGGATATGTCGCCCCCCCGATAGAAGCATCAGATTCGACAGACCCTCTGGATTGACTAATACTGTAATCGGGTTATATCCCAATTCCAACATTTTTTTACCCTGGAATTGATAAGCTATGTCATCCACAAAAGTCCAATTGCCATCATAAAAGAAGGCAAAATAGAGGAGCGGAATCAAAACTTTGACAGCAGCTACAAAAAATGATGTTATCTTTGAAAGCTGGCGACTAGCGATCCAGAAACTTAACAATCCCATGCAGAACGCAGCCCAAAGTAAATCATTAGTTAAACCTTCCGCCACAGCACTACCTCGGTTTGCTTAACTAGCTGCTTAACGCTGAAATTTTCGACAATGCGCGCTCGCGCTTTTAACCCCAGGACACTCCTATCACTTTCCAAACAAGCTACCCACCCTAGAGCAAGAGCTTCTGGGTTTTGCTTCCCCACTACCACCCCAGTATCACCTACAATCCAGGCAGAATCTCCTACATCTGTCACAACACACGGGACACCGCACGCCATCGCTTCTCCAATCACATTCGGAAATCCCTCGGTGTAAGAAGAAGAAGCAGCAATATCTAGGCTATTATGAACCGCAGGCATATCGGCACGCGCTCCTGCCCAGATAACTTTGTTAGAGATACCTAACTCTTCACATAAACGATACAACTCATTAGCATAACTCTCCAGTCCGCTACCCACACAGACAAAGTGTAAATTTTTCCGCTCTTGACATAGAAGTGCAGCTGCGTTGAGAAAGGTAGGGTGGTCTTTCAGAGGGTCTAGCCGTCCCACTAACCCAATTAATATTGTGTCCTCGGCTATATTCCATTCTGCCCGCACCCTTGCCCTTGCTTCCTTGTGTGGTTTAAAGAGTTCTGTATCGATACCATTGGGAATTACTACTATCTTATTAGCGGGAAAACCATGCGCTAGATGATAAGCTTGACCAGCATGAGAATTGACAACAATCAGGTCAGCAAAACGAGAAAATAAGCACTCTAGTTTGAATATAAGAAGTGATAGCCAATCATAGCGGCTTAAATCAACATTAGATGCTCGAACTCCCCACATCATCTTAGTTGACGGGAAAAAAAGCTTGAGGAAGATAGTCAGTAAATTTGATGTACCCATAAATCCATGCAATACGTTAGGAGTTATGCACTTTAGATGACTGACAAGACGCCACAGAAAGCCGACAACATCCCAGCGATCGCGCTTTTTTAAACAAATTAGATTTATTCCAATATCTTGCAGGTCTTTTTCTAATGCCCCACCAGAGTAAAAATATAAAACGGTTATATTAAATTTTTTCTTGTCAAGGCCTTTTACAAGAGTGATTAATTGTCTTTCAGCCCCGCCGTAATTTAGGGAGCGAATTAGAAAGGCAATCTCAATCATTGCTTTTTAAAGACAAATTGATTGTTGCCTAAACCACCTCCACAAGTGATGAGGTTTTCTAGCACAAAATTCTTATCTCGATAAAACTTAAAAATATCTTCTGGTTTCGCGACTTCAAAAGGGTAGCCGCCTAACCAATCAAACCAATCATAAACTTTAGACATACCCCTAGATTTTTTGGAATCGGTATAGCGAGCTATGGGATTTCGAGCCTTGAGTATATCTACAGCTAATCCACCTAAAATAAAATAGGGAATGAAAAAAGTAGAAACTAGGGTTTTGCCTGCTATTCCTGAGCAGTAAAGTTGCTTTATTCTGCGCCACTGATTAGATTTATTTCCTTGTTCGTTATAGATAGCAATAAACAACCCACCCCGCTCTGCAACAGGTAAAGTAACATTTTCTAGGGCTTGCCACATAGCTCCAGTATGGTGAAGCACGCCCCAAGAATAAACAATATCAAACTGTCCTAGAGACTTTAGGTAATCTGCGTCTAGAACTGACCCTCGTTCAATAATCCAATTATTATCATCGGGAAAATAGCGGCGTTTAAGTTCTTGCGTACAACCTACTGAATCAGGATCGTAATCAAAAGAATGCACTTTAGCTCCCAAATGACGAGCCGCAAGAGAAAATAGACCGCTACCAGAGCCAATATCAAGAAAGGTTTTACCTTGTAAATCTTCTACTTGTAGCATCTGTTTGAGCGATTTTTGTGCTTCTGCAATGCGCTCGTCATTGAGAACTAATAAAAAACGCTGCCAGTTTTTGCCAAATTGAAAGCGCTCGCCCTGCTTTACTTCCTGTTCAAAAGTCTTAATCATAAATGTTCCTGCAAATCATATTTCTTTAAAAACTGTTACTATACTATTAGCAACTACATTACCTTATTAACCACTACTCATACTTTTATATTTGTTAAGGATAAAATTTAAATTGCAGATAACTTTTCCACATACTCCAGTATAGGCAATAAATAGAGCCGCCCACCCTTTTATGGTGACAGGTTGCCCATACAATTGCACGCCTTGTTTCACAAATTCCCTAAATTGATTATAATTTCCCTGTTCAAAGAATTGTATAGCTGCATTAAAATAAGCACGTTGCCGCTTCCTATTCACCAATTTTTTTGGTAAGTTAGGCTCAAGTTTATGAATCTTATCAATAAATTTAATACTGTATTTAAGATTGATTTCTGGACGTAAATTTGACAAGGAACCTAAGCGTTCACGTTTCCTATAGACTACTTCCTGATGGGTTCGCACTTTATATTGATGAGCTAATCTAATGATTAAATCAAAATCCTCATTGTTTCGGAGGTTTTCATCGTAGCTTCCTATTTTTTCTAAAGCACTCCGGCGAAAAATGAATCCTCCTGGGTTTCCTTGTATGCAAACTTTGTCTTCTATTAACTCCCTATAAATATTACCATCTACTATAATAGGAACCATGCATTCTATTTTAAAAGGTTTGGTATCATAGAAAAGTTTAGCTCCTCCACACACGAAAGCGTACTCATCAGATAAGCTTTTAAGTATTTTTAGTTGACAACTAAGTTTGTATGGTTCGTAGATATCATCGCTGTCTAAAAAGGCTATATATTCTGAATTTGATTCTCTTATTCCTTTATTTCTTGCTGCTGAAGGGCCTTTGTTCTCCTGATAAAAATAGCGAATGTCTTGATTGTATTTTCTACACAAACGTTCTACAATTTTTCTACTTGCGTCCGTATTTGAACCATCATCTACCACAACAATATTAAAATCTTTAAACTCCTGGGACAGAACACTGAGTATTGCCTCTTCAAGATAAGCTTCAGAGTTATAGGCAGTTATTATCACAGATACTTGAGAAATAATTTTGATGCTTAATTTGCTAGCCATCTCCCCAATAAACATTAATATTAACTGCCTTTCCTAGCAATAAAAAAAACATTTTTCGCGCTACCATGTATTCCTAAAATGGATAATGTTTTCTTGATTGCGGCGCTCAAAGTTCCCTTTCAGTTTAATTCAGACCAAGGAACAAAATAAATTAATTCAATTGTTTCTACTTTTAACCTTTTAGAAAAAAATGTTGGTAAATTTTGAATATTCAAGGATTGTTGATGCCCCCATTTATGAAATATTTTCCCACAATCAGGACAAACTACTATACTTTCTGAAAGATTTTCATGACAAGGGATAGTACCTATTAATATACCAAATTTATTTAATACTCTCACTATCTCCTTAATAGCTTCATTTATGTGTTCGCTTGAGAAATACTTAATCACTTCCGAACAAAATACCATATCAAATAAATCATCATCATAGCGGATATTTTCAATATAGCCAATTTTCCCACTAATACCACTTTTTTCAAGCTTCCTAATAGGAACTTCACTTGGATTCAAAGCATAAGTCTCCCAATCCTGATTCCTACATTTATATTCAAGCCATCCATTACCAACTCCTATATTAAGAATTTTTAGCTGTCTATTCCCAGAAAACTCTAGAGTTTTCTGGGAATAGAAACTTTAACCTAGGAATCTATGCTCAGAGAATAGGTAAGGATTACGCTAAAGCTTGTTCTTGAAAATAATCTCAAATCTTTTCCTGCTTCATCACCCTATCATCCAATGACTTAGATCTTTGTCTACAAGCCGCGATAATTTCTCAATATCTTCCCGGAATTCATTAATCAACTCTGCTTTAAAATCTACATTTAGCATCTTGCGAGGACGTACTCTTGTATTGCTCTGTCGTATTTTGTCTATTACTCCAAGTCTTTCTAAACCAAGCGTTTCTTTAAATTGAAGTGCTATTTTAACTAAAGGAAGAGGAGGGCGTTCTGTGAATTTGCCTATCAGAGAAAATTGATGACTTTTATTCTCATTAATTCTTGGAAAGTTTAACCTTCCGTCTAACGGCACTTCTAAAAAGTGTAAGACATCTTTATAAACAGCTTTAGTTGATGCGGTAAAATCATCGTATAGAATTATTTTTACTTGACTAGACGGAAAAATAGTTAACAATTTTTCAACTTGATTTCCTAATTTGCAAACTGAGGCATATTGTAAGAACCCTGGTACCCGACATAGTTTAGGAAGGTGCAAACCATTTTTCCGGGAATTTTGTAAATTCCAAGCACACTCAAAGTCCCTTTCGTCTTCATAAAAACAATAAAGATGTTCAGCATGTAAAGAATAGGCTAGATCGACGGGGTTACGAAGCATCAAAATTATTTTGGCATTTTCATTGAAATTATAGACATTCCTTATAGCATCCGCCGAGTACAAATAAAAAACTGAAGCTTCACCAATAGCTTTATGCTCTTCGGTAGCCTCTTGAAATAATTCCAAATATTGGTTTAAGGTTTTTATCTTACGAAAATCAAAAAGGTCTTCAGCAAAGTAGTGCGGCTCCTTTACATCTGGCATGAAGACATTTGGATGGGTACTTAAATACGCATATAGTGCTGTTGTTGCACATTTAGGAGCCCCGGCAATAAAGAAATTTGGTTTTCTCATCTCGCTAAAAAAAGATAGTAGAATGAATTTTAAGTTGCTTGTGTACGTAAACAAGCATGATTGTATTCCACAAAATAGTTGTTAGTGCTGTGGAAAGCGCCGCGCCATTAATGCCTAAGCAGGGAATTAATGCAGCATTCAAAACAACGTTCAAAATAGCACTACTACCAATTACCAGTGCTGCCTCCCGCTGATGTCCGGTCATAGTCATCAAGAAACCCACCGATCCGCTTAAGGCGTTAACCAGCTGCCCCACGGTGAGAATGACTAAAGCTGGGAAGCCTTCCACAAAGGGGGAACCGAATAGTGTCAGCAATTTGTTACCCGCAAGAATTAGCAAAAGCGCAATAGGAACAGAAACGAGGAATATTCCTCTCGCTGCTAGTGTAACCATGCGTTGCAACTCTGAGTGTTGTCCACTGGCGTAAAGCTCAGAAATCATCGGTGCTGCGATCGCATTCACAGCCGTAATACCAAACAGCGTTAGATTGACCATGCGACACACGGCGGCGTAAATACCCGCCTGTGTGGTTCCCAGCATTGCACCAATCATAATTGTATCCGTCTGATTGAGAATCAGATACATACCTGAAATGAGAAACATCGGTAGAGCGACTTTCAGCCATTCACGGTTTCGGCAGTCAGGAGATGAAAGTTTTACAGGTTGTGGCAATAGGCGATTGAGAGAGTAAGCGCCAATCCCAAAAACAATAGTAGCTGCGATCGCATTTAATATCATTGCTGTCGAACTGTCTATTGGTTGTGCAAACCTACCAGCTACAATGCAAACCAAAACAGTTAAAAGTATTGGACGCAGTATCTCATCCGGCAATTGCGCCAACGCTACGTGCCTGAGCGATCGCATAGCAGCTTGACGTAAACTCGTAAGCGTCAGTATAGGCAGGATTGCCGAACCAATCCAAAAAGTATAAGTTAATTCTGGCCCGAGTTGGTTCTGAAGTGCCCATATCGCAAGCCCAGTCAAACTACTAACAATCAGGCTGACCAAAAGTACAAACTGATTGCTAGTTTGCCAAATGCCTCGAAATGCACCCCATTCCGATTTAGCGTTATAGGCAGCAACATACCGCAACAACGCTGTATCCCAACCCATTGTCGCCAGTGACACTAAAATGTTTAACCAAGTCAGAACGTAGATATAAACGCCATAGTGTTCTGCTCCCATAACCCGAGCCAACAGGACTTGAACGCTAAAGGCCACACCCGTGCCGACAATCTTCACAATTAAAGATGTACCTGCACCACGCGCTAAGATTGCCCCAACACCTTCTCCGCGAAGTTTTATGATGAATTTGCTTAGGCTCGTGTTTGCTTTGGTGCTGATTCGTTTAACCACAGGGTTCTGATTCGATCGACCCACAGCGCGACTCAGTGGGACGTTGGAAGATGCATTGACACTTACTTACTTGGTAGCGCTTCGGGGAACACATAGGCGTCGGTGCTGTTCCCCTCTGACCTAACCTGCCGCAAAAGCAGCATTGAGCAATGCTGCTAGAACCGATTGAATCGCCAGCAGCTCATCGGGAGGTTCGCTCAAAAATACGCCACTACTAGAGTTAATGAGAGCATTGTACGCTTCAACCGCCGCCGCCAGTCTAACCGGATCGACCCTACCATTTGCGGTTAGCCCTTGCAAATTGGCAACTACGTTACGAGCCAGGGTCGGATTAATTCCTTCAGTAGCATTCACCAGGCCGCTTTCCAGCTGGCTAGCGCTAGCAGCAACATCTCCACTCCCCGTCAAAACGTTCCCCAAGCTGTTGTTTGCGGTCTGGGAGTTGACTGAGGCTGCTGCCTGATTCACAGCAGACGCGATCGCCTCCGTTCTGAAGGCGAGTCTTCCCCGTCCACCTCTGTCGGGGATGAAGGCTCCATTGACAACGTCGCTAGTCGTCATAATTGGCCCAGTGACATCTGAATTGAAGGCTGGAGTCTGGGCAAGCGCTGTTTCCGAAAGCAGTAGAGAAGAACCTAAAGCTAAACCTAGACCGAGATTTAAAGAAAGACGTTTGATGTTCATGGCTTTTATTTTACGAGCAAAGAACTTAGAAAGTGATGCCGTAACCGATGCCTAGGATGAAACGCGCACCATCACCAGCATTTCCGGTTACATCAGCAAGCGCTGGAGTGATGATCAGCGGTATATTCTCGAATGGAGCGATCGAAGCACCCACATTCAAATCTTGACCGCTCCATTCGGCAATGAGAGATATCGGTTGAGCTACCCGCACGCCTATACTGCCAAACGGATTGACAGAATCTCTACCAGCCTCAATATCAGGTACCGAGCGAAAGCGACCGCCACCCAGACCTACCGAGGCAGTAACGGAGGGAGAGAAGCCTGCCGTTGTCCGAGATCCTAGCGGAAAAACTTTACTAACGACACCGTAAACGGTGCTGTACCCTGGATCGGGATTTCCGAATGTCTCGATATTTTCCACCCCAACCGCAACGGCTAGGTCATTAGCAAACTGACGGTGAATCTTGAAGCTGATGCCACCATCTTCAAAGCTATCATCGCCGAAGAGGTCATAAATTGAGATAACTCCTTCTACACCCACTGCTTTGCGAGCATCGCCCAGACCAATACCTGCTGCAATTACCCCATCTGCCTGATTGGTGTTGCGGGTTCTTTCTTGGAAGCCCCCTCCGATAAAAGCCTGACCCCGGTCAGCCCCGAAAGCCGTGGGTGTTGCAATACTGGAATTTCCCCCAATTAACCGCCGTAGCTGTTCTACTATCGGGGGTGCAGGAAGTCGATACTGTTGGCGCAAGGCTGCAACTTGTTCTGCTGTCAGGGGAGGCGGTGTTGTCGCAATTGGTTCATAGCCAACCACGTAACGAGCGGCAACATCCGTTGCAGGAATCTGCGGCGCTTGCCCCGCATTCACTAAAGCCTGGTAAATAAACGCTGCCACGTCAGCACGGGTGGCTAACTGATTGGGATTTAACAGCGCCACATCTGGATAGTTGACAACCAGTTGATTTTGTGCGGCGGCGGCAACACTGGTGCGGGCATAGGCAGGAATGCTGCCAGCATCCTGAAATAAACCATTTAAAATTGAGGCGGTATCTGCGTTTGGATTTAGGTTAAGTCCACTGACCAAAGATACTAAGACTTGGACGCGGGGGATATTTTGATTCGGCTGGAAAACCTGGTTGGGGTATCCTTCTAGAAACCCCGTCCGATAAGCTTCCTGAATCGCCGTGTAGCCCCAATAATTGGCAGGCACATCCACAAAATCGATCGCTTGGCGAGTGGCAGGTCTTTGAAAAGCCTTTCGGATCATGGCGGCAAACTGAGCGCGTGTCACCGGCTCGTCAGGGCGGAAAGAGCCATCTGGAAAACCTACGATCACTTCTCGCTGTGCGAGTGCTTCAATAAAAGTCTGCGCCCAGCTACCTTGTACATCCGGGAAGGTGCTGGCTTGAGCCAATTGAGACGGCGTCCTGACGGCTCCGGGTTGCTGTACACTGCTTCCAGGAGCGGCTGGATTGCGAATCGCTGGCAGCGAAGAGCTAGTACGGGTGGTTGAAGGAGCAGGCGGGTTGTTGGAACGCAGCGCCTCAGCCCCCAGCATCGTTTTTAAGAGTGCGTCACCCATTGAACCGCTACCCTTGGCTGGTGCTGAAGCGTTCCTGTTAGCAGAACTTGCCTCGGTGGTAGCCAGACTGGCAGCTGCATAGAGGATCGTACTGCCCAAAAACATGGAACTTAGGAGGATGCGTAGTCGGTACCACAATTTCTTTTTGCTTGCACTGACACGGCTCCCACCTGTTGCTGGCGTCATAACCTTTCCTCCTCATACCCAAATATTCCTTGCCACCTCAAAGGTACACGAGTTTGGGAAAATTACGTTGGTGATTAAACTTTATACTGCAACTTTTTACGGATTGTATCCGTCAATGGCGTGACTTGTGTAACGAGGTTTAACAGATTTGGAATGGAGAGTGCTAAGTTGAGCGCCAAAAGGCATCGTGAAACAAGCTGTAATTTTTGTAAGAGCGGTGCTAGTTTTCCGAAACTGGCTACCCGAACCGTTGCGGGCTTCGCGCTTCTAGCCGTGGCGGCAATGACGGTTTCATCACCAGCGATCGCGCAACTCCCCGGATTGCGCCCTTCTGCTGCCCCAGCGGGAACATCTACCAGACGTGGACCGGATGCCCCATATACTCTAGGCGCAGGCGATCGCGTCCGGCTGGATATTTTTGAGGTTCCTGAATACAGCGGAGAGTATCAGGTGCTAATCGATGGTACGCTCAACCTGCCAATCATTGGCAGCGTACCCGTTCAGGGATTGAGCCTCGAAAGAGCAACCGATGAAATTTCTAGCAGATACGGTCGCTACATCCGACGCCCCTTGCTGACCATTACTCTGCTGGCACCCCGTCCGGTCAAAATCGCCGTGGCTGGGGAAGTCAATCGTCCGGGTTCCTACACGGTTAACTTAACCGAAGGCACTCAATTTCCCACCGTCACGCAAGCACTACAATTGGCTGGGGGCATTACTCAAGCCGCCAATATCCGCCAAGTAGAACTGCGCCGCCTTTCGCCCGGTTCATCGGGAGTCATCGCTGTCAATCTCTGGGAATTACTCAACAACGGTGATTTGAGTCAAGACCTTACCTTGCGAGATGGAGACTCGCTGTTTATCCCCACCAGCCCCCAAATCAACGCCGATGAATCCCGTACCTTAGCGGATGCCAGCTTTGCGCCCCAGAACACCGGGCCGATCAAGATTGTCGTAGTCGGAGAAGTATCCCGTCCAGGGCCTTATATCGTGTCACCAACGACCATTGCCACTGCGAATACTCCCCCTGAGGCGAATGCGACTGCGGCTTCTAGCAGCACTCCTGCCACCGTAACCCAAGCCATTCAAGTCGCAGGGGGAATTACCTCCTTAGCAGATATTCGCCAGGTTCAAGTCCGCCGTTCCGCCCGTTCAGGACCCGAAAAAGTCCTCAATATCAACCTCTGGCAACTTTTACAGTCCGGGGATGTCACCCAAGATGTCATCTTGCAAGAGGGAGATACCGTGGTGGTGCCTACTGCTAGCAATATCGATCCCTCTGAGGTACCCCAAGTCGCATCGGCTAGCTTCTCTCCCAATACCATTCGGGTCAATGTGGTCGGGGAAGTTGCCAAAGCAGGGACGATTGAACTGCCACCCAATACGACCTTGAATCAAGCGGTGCTGGCAGCCGGAGGATTTAACAATCGTGCCCGGAGGAGTTCGGTAGAGCTAATTCGTCTCAACGCCAATGGCACCATATCAAAGCGGAACGTCCCGGTCAATTTTGCTCAGGGCATCAACGATCAAAACAATCCGATTCTACGCAATAACGACGTGGTGGTGGTGAACCGCTCTAACCTCGCTAATTTCTCAGACACGCTGGGGACGGTGTTGAGTCCGCTGGGAGGGGTTTTCAGCTTATTCAACTTCTTTAGAATCTTCGAGTAAAAACGTGGCTGGCTAGGTCTGGAGAGCCACAATCAAGAGCTGAGTAAAAAATTTGATCGTTTGGATGTAGCATCCTGCACATTCATGGTACAAAATGAGGCTAGAACCAGGAATCTCCCTGGCGATCGCGTCAACCAAGCCAACAAGGTGCAGGGGTTTAGATGGAAGCGGGCCAATTTTCTCAACCGTCATCGCCGAAAGGGAATGGCAAGCAACTTCAGCCATTGCCGCTAACCGACGAAACTCAGTTTCTAGAAAACAGCCAGGACGACTTGAATGTTCGTCAGCTCTTGAATGTGGTGCGTCGCCGTGCTTTGGTGATTGCGGGGGTGGCGATCGTTGTCACGACTGGAATCGGCTTATGGACATTCAGCCAAACACCCAAGTATGAAGGAAAGTTCCAACTCCTGGTGGAACCCGTTACGGCTGAAAATAAGCTGACGAAACTTACTCAATTACAGGCAATCGAGCCAGCTCTAAACGACTCTAGTCTGGATTACGAAACCCAAATTAAAGTTTTACTTAGTTCCGAACGGATGGCGGCATTCATCGCTCAGATCCAAAAGCGCTATCCCGATATCGACTATGAATCACTAATTCTTAAAAACAATCTGACAATTACCCAACTAGATAAAACAAAAATTTTAGAAGTACGTTACCGCGATACCGATCCCGATAAAATTAAGTATGTATTATTTGAGTTAGCTAAAGTTTATCTGAGGTACTCTCTTCAGGAGCGACAAACGAACCTCAACCAGGGGATTAAGTTTGTAGACGGTCAATTACCGGGACTTCAGCAACGAGTGGACAAACTCCAGGGACAACTGCAAACGTTCCGGCAGCGGTACAACATCCTCGATCCGGAAGAACAAGCCAAACAACTTGCCGTGCTGGTGTCTAATGTTGAGGAACAAAAACTCGATAATCAACTAAAACATAATGAAGTCCGTTCGCTGTATGCAACGTTACAAAAGCAGTTAGGATTACCCCCTAATCAAGCGATCGCTGCCGCATCTCTTTCGGAAGCACCGCGTTACCAACAGTTACTCAACAAACTTAAGGAAGTCGAAACAAAGCTTGCCACCGAGTCAGCCCGATTTCTGGCAGAAAGTCCAACCATTCAGTCACTCAAAGAGCAGCAGCAAAATTTGCTGCCCCTCTTGCAACAAGAAGCGGCGGCAGTACTGGGAAATAATCTATCTGGTCTCAGCGAACGGCAATATTTGTCTTCCCCCAGCACGGTCCGCCTAGAGCTGATTCAGCAATTTGTGGATGCGGCAAACCAAGTCCAGGTTCTGGAAGTTCGCGGCAACGCGATCGCGCAAGCCGAAAAGCGCTTAACTCAACAAGTTAGACTACTGCCCCTGATTGCCCGTCAGTACACAGATTTACAGCGGGAACTCAACGTCGCAACCGAGAGTTTAAACCGCTTTCTAGCCGTTCGGGAAACCCTGCAAATTGAAGCAGCACAGAAGGCTCTCCCCTGGCAGCTGATTGCCAAACCCCAAAAGCCAGAAGATCCTATCTTTCCCAAGCCAAAGCAAAATTTGATATTAGGAGCGATCGCTGGGGTAATGTTAGGGCTGGCATCTGCCTTATTAGCAGAGCGACTCGACAATGTCTTCCACTCCCCCGAAGAACTCAAAGACAGCACCCGACTGCCCATTCTTGGCTTGATTCCCCACCACAAAGAACTCAAACTATTCAAACCCATCGCAGAACTCGCCAATTTTGCCCAGCCAAATGGCAACGGAGCCTCAGCCAAAAACCAAATCGGAGATAGCCCATCCAAAGAGCGTGCCACCACTCGCAAAGCTAGCTGGTACAATGCTTCTCCCTTCTTAGAATCCTTCCGTTCTCTCCATACCAATATTCGTTTTCTCGGTTCTGATACCCCCATCCACTCGCTAGTGGTTAGCTCAGCGTCCCCAGGTGATGGTAAATCCACTGTATCCGTACACCTAGCACAGGCGGCTGCGGCAATGGGACAGCGAGTTTTGCTCGTAGATGCAGATTTGCGGCGTCCTCAGGTTCATAATGTCCTCGGTTTAGAAAACCACCAGGGACTGAGCAACGTCATTGCCACAGGTCTAACTCCCAGAGAAGCCATCCAGCGCTTGCCCTCCTGGGACAATCTCTACGTGCTAACCGCTGGACAAATCCCACCAGACCCAACCAGACTGCTTTCCTCCAAGCGAATGCAGTATTTGATGGAGCAGTTGAACGCTGTTTTTGATCTAGTGATTTATGACACGCCACCGATACTAGGTCTGGCAGATGGCAGACTCCTGGCTGTCCATACCAATGGCGTGATCATGGTAGCGAGACTGGGCAAAACCGATCGCTCCATCCTGCTACAAGCGATAGATGCATTAAAAATCTCTAGTGCCCCCGTCTTGGGTATGGTTGCCAACGGTGTGAGAAGAAACGCCGGTGGATCGTACTATTACTACGATCGCTACTACACTTCTAATCAAGAATCAGAAGTAGAGAATGCCAAGAAACTCTTGCAAAAGAAACTTGGATTGCGCTAGCTCTTTGCGATTAATTGTTAGGAATTAGTCATTAGTTTCTAGTCATTTTTTTAAATCATGGATAGAACTAATGACTGATGACTAACCGCTAAGCCCCATAAAAAGAGCGATACCACTCAACAAAACGCGGAATTCCAACCTCAATGGGTGTACTAGGCTTGAACCCAACATCTCTTTGTAAATCGCTAATATCGGCATAAGTTTCAGGAACATCTCCCGGTTGCATTGGCAGCATATTTTTCACTGCCTTCGTACCGAGACAATCTTCCAAAACCTCGATAAAACGCCCTAATTCAACCGGCGTATTATTGCCAATATTGTAAATTTTATAAGGTGCGGCACTCACTCCCGGATCGGAGTCAGCTCCTGCTAAATCAGGATTTGGTTGTGGAATTTTATCAGCTACTCGTAAAACTCCTTCTGCAATGTCATCAATGTATGTAAAATCGCGCCGCATTTTACCATAATTAAAAACATCAATCGGACGCCCTCCTAAAATGGCTTTGGTAAACAAAAACATTGCCATATCTGGACGACCCCACGGCCCATATACTGTAAAAAAGCGCAAGCCAGTCGTTGGTAAACCATACAAATGACTGTAGGTATGCGCCATCAGTTCATTTGCCTTTTTACTAGCTGCATACAAGCTGACCGGATGATCTACATTGTCATGCACCGAAAAAGGCATTTTCTTATTTGCCCCATAAACTGAACTAGAAGAAGCAAACACCAAGTGTTTAACTTGCGAATGCCGACACCCCTCTAAGATATTCGTAAATCCCACCAAATTGCTATCAACATAAGCATGGGGATTTTGCAGCGAGTAACGTACACCGGCCTGGGCAGCCATATGTAGTACTTGTTCAATCTGGGAATTCGCGAATAACTCAGCAATTCCTTGACGGTCAGCCAAGTCAAGTTTGTAAAATTGGAAATTATTTTTGTCCTTCAGTTGCTCCAGACGAGCTTGTTTTAAATTGACATCATAATAATCATTGAGATTATCGATGCCAATGACCTCTTTTCCTCTATCTAGCAGCAGTTTACACAAGTAAAAACCAACAAAACCAGCGGCACCAGTAACTAGAATTTTCCCCATATTTTTGTTTCTACTAGCTGTTAGCAGGTTGGTAATTGATGTAGCGTCATTGACAAATAAGGGCGATGAGCGCGACAAATCCAAAGGCGTTCAAGTCCAAAGTCTAGCCCAATTACTCAGCCGAATGCCATAGTTCCGCACATGAACCCCTGGTGACACTAAGGGTTCATGTGCCCTTACAACCCCATCAGTCTGATGCAAGCTACCTGGAGCGTGTCCTGTGTACGCTCCAGGTAGCTAACTGGGAGCATTTTGTTGATGAGAGCGAAAAGCGCTACGCGAGGAGCGCAGGTACGTGTATACGCTCCTCGCGTAGCGTATGCTGCTTTATGCGGCTACTCCCTTACCTGCATCTGCCGCCTAGGAGACGCTCCTGCTTCCTTGAAACAAGGAACTATCCCAGCCGTGTCTAGTCTGATGAAGAGCTTTAAGTTTAATTCTGCTTAGCGTCGGATTACGAGGTTTGTCTATTCCGTTTCATTTTGCCCATTCAACTTAAGTCTGTCACCTTACGTATGGTAATCACTCACCTGCACAAATTTTTAACAACCTCGACTGCTAAAACTTCTAAATCTCAGATGATATTTTGGTTCACTTTAAGCTTAACTTTCGCCCTCATTTATAGTTTTTTAGGACTCAAGCAGGCTTTCAGTAGCTCATATGTGGTGCAAGATGATGCACGGGTGTATGTGTTTTGGATGCAGCGATTTGTAGACTCAGGCTTGTTTCCGAATGATTTTATTGCTGACTATTTTCAAGCTATAACCCCCTCTGGATATGCTGCTTTCTATCGATTGATAGCATTTTTGGGGATTGAGCCACTTGGCTTGAGTAAATTACTACCAGTCTTTTTGACACTGCTGACAACCGCCTACTGTTTTGCAGTCTGCATGGAAATATTTCCGGTACCAACAGCAGGATTTATTAGTACGCTGCTGCTCAATCAAAATCTTTCCATGAGGGATGATTTAGTTTCTAGCACTCCCCGATCTTTTATTTATTTATTTTTTCTAGCATTTTTGTACTATCTGCTGCGGCGCTCTTTATTTTTATGTCTAGGCGCGATCGCTTTGGCTGGATTGTTTTATCCCCCGTTGTTGTTCATTTTAGCCGGAATCTTAATCTTGAGACTGTGGCGCTGGGACGGACAGCGACTCCATCTATCTAAGAATCGGCTTGATTATCTGTTCGGCGCTACTGGGCTGGGATTTTGCCTGCTAGCGATCTTGCCCTATGCTTTGAAATCCTCTGAAGTTGGCCCAGCGATCGCCGGGATGGAGTTAAGATCGTTACCAGCATTTTCTCAAACGGGAAGAATTCCTTTTTTTGATAACACTAATCCCCTGTGGTTTTGGCTATTTGGGCAACATAGTGGTCTTTTGCCTAATGTGTTTGAACATCCCCTATCTCTGCTGGGATTATTCTTGCCAATCTTGATGCGCTATCCCGACAGGTTTCCCCTAATTAAGCAAATTGCCAGCAACATCATCATTTTGCCTCAGATTGCGCTAGCATCTTTCGGGATATTTGTGGCTGCCCATGCCATGCTCTACAAGCTTTTTGCTCCGGCTCGTTACACGCGATATAGCTTCAAGTTGGTGATGATTTTGAGTGCAGCAATCGTATTAGTCGCACTGATAGATGCAGTTTTTAAATGGGCAAAGCAGCAAGATAAACTATTAATTCGGCGTCAGTTTATAGCTTTGGGATTCACCGCTATACTAGGAACTACAATCCTCTTTTATCCGTACTTATTGGAGAAATTCCCAAACAGTAACTATGTCGTTGGTAAGGCACCTGCACTATATGAATTTTTTCAGAAACAACCTAAAAATATTCTGATTGCTTCTTTATCGGAAGAAGTGGATAACCTGCCTACTTTTTCCCAGAGAGCTATTTTAGTCGGGTGGGAGTATGCAAATCCTTATCATGTAATATACGAGCGTCAAATTCGCCAACGAGCTACCGATTTAATTCACACTCAGTACACTCAGAATTTGGCAGAAATTCAAAATTTTATTCAAACCTATGATGTGGATTTTTTCTTGCTGGATCGCGCAGCATTTACTTCTGAATATATTACCAACAATCCTTGGTTTAGGCAGTGGCAGCCGCTAGCGAAAGAGATGTTAGGAATGCTAGATCGGGGAATGATTCCAGCCATGTCTAGTCTGATGCAGCGTTGTTCGGTTTTTGAGACAGGGGAGCTGGTTGTACTGCAAGCCAAATGTATGATTAAAGCCACCCTAGATTAAATACTAGTGAAATCATTTCAGCTTAAGGTCGCCACAAATAAAGGGTTGTCAGTGGCTACTGCGATAGACTCGAACTGACTTTTTCAGCGCTAGGCTAACGCCTCGCTTCGCTAACGCGATCGCCGCCAATCTTCTACGAACCAAAATCAGAAATCAAAATTCTAAAAGAGAATGATTTTTAGAAAATGGACGGATTGGTGAAACATATCAGCGCTACTCAAGTCTTTTGGATTATGCATTGATTGTAGGTTAAGAGTGTCACCTACGCGATCGCAGGCAGACCCTTTCAAAGCAAGTCTCATTCTGAGTACGCGAGTGTGGGAAAATTCCCAAATATAAGGAACAGGCGTAAGGAGCAGAGTTGACACTTAACATAGGACAAGCCGATAGTATTCATCGGTAGAAGCCTGTAATCATGTCTAAAGACACCCTCGTTACCGCCGTTGCTAGTTTTCTATGAAGAACTCCCCAAATTCGGGTAATGAAACAGCAGCTACCCGTTCCAATCGGCGTCTATGGGTACTCTTAAGCCGCACCGGCCTTGGCCTGGGAATTATCCTGTTGCTTGGCACAATTGGCGGGGTCTGGTGGGCGTGGATTTTTGTCCATCAGCGGTTAGCACCAATTGTTGAAGAAAATCTCAGTCAAACGCTGAAACGACCCGTGCAACTGGGGAAAGTCGAAGGCTTTTCCATCAACAATCTGCGCTTTAGTGCCTCCTCGATACCAGTTACGCCCACTGACCCCGACCGCGCTTCGGTAGAGGGTGTAGACGTGGTTTTTGATCCACTAGCGCTTCTCTTTAGGCGGACTTTGGAGCTACATATTACCCTGGTCAACCCTGATATTTACGTTGAACAAGACAAAGAGGGGCGCTGGGTTTCTACGGAACTGAAGTCAGAAGAACCGAGTGGGCCGATTAAGACGGATATCCAAAGCGTTCGGGTTCAAAATGCAGACGTTGTGCTGGTACCAACGCCCAAAATTGTAGAGAGGAAAAAAGGCAGCCAGGAAGCAAGAGGAAATGTAGATGCAACGCTGCCCTCTCAAAATCTCCCGCGCAGTAACACTCAAGACACCCTCTCCAGACGACTGGAATCTCTGCTTCCCAGAGCAGAGAGGAGGGGGGTACCAGTCGCTTTTCGTCAGGTAGGCGGTACGGCTCGCTTTTTCGATAACAACCAGCGGATTCGCTTTGATGTCAGCGCTCAATCTCAGGTCGAATTAGGGGCACCGACAAAAAGTGTCCCTCAAAAACAGCAGGCCAATCCAACACCTGCGCCCATCCAAAGCAGCCTCAAACTTTCTGGTGAATACCGCGCCCCAACCGGACAAACCAACCTGCAAGTTCAAGGGCAGAACCTGAGTGCAGTCGATGTCGATCGTTTAGCGAAGCTGCCAATAGACTTGTATGCAGGGCTGTTGGATGGCAACTTGGAAGTCCGATTCCAAAATGAAGAGCGAGCCACATTTCTGGGAACAGCTATCCTCAAAAATGTGAAAGCGCAGGTTGCAGAGGTGCCGCAACCGTTTAACAATGCCAACGGACTCGTGCGATTCAACGGATATGCGATCGCGCTGGAGAATGTCAACGCTCTTTACGGTCAGGTTCCCGCAGTTGCCAATGGGGTTATTGATACCCAAGAAGAAAAGGGTGGGTACAACATTGCCGCCCAAGTGAAATCGGTCGCGATCGCGACTGCCCTCAATACTCTCAAAGTAGAGTCACCCTTCCCCGTAACTGGACAAGTCCGCGTTGACGTGCAGCTCAAAGGAGCGCTGGAAAAACCGATCCTCTCAGGAACCGTCGCCACCCTCCAGCCCACCGAAAAAGTGCCCCTAATCGTAGATAAGGTAAACTTTCGCGGCATCAGCGGTCAATTTCAGATGATCGATACCCTCCTCACCATTACCAACATCCGTGCCTTGCCTAGCGTTGGCGGCAGACTGGCTGGTAATGGTCGCATTCAGATGGGCGACAAAGGAGGATTGGTATTCGATGTCATCGGTCAAGACATTCCAGGGGATGCCGTTGCCCAGATTTACAACGCCAAGCCGAGCAATATCCAAATCGGCACCGTAGCCGCCAAAGCACAGCTTTTTGGCACCACCGGCAACCTCCAGACCGTCGTGCAAGTTCAGGCACCCCAAGCCACCTACCCAGGCAGTGGAGAAGTCATCGTTACTCAGGACAAAACCTACTTTCGCAACACGACTCTGAGGGTCGGGGCAGGCACCGTCAACCTCAAAGGTCAGGTGGCAGAGGGTCGCTGGGAAGTGGCAGGCGTTGCCGATGATGTTCAACTAGCACGTTTGGCAGAACTCCCGCCACAGTTGCAGTCAGCCCAGGCAGATGGGGCGTTTAATCTAGCGGGAAGTGTCAATTCTTTCCAAGCGGAAACGATTCGCGGCACCGCACAAGCGAATGTCCGGGTTGCTGGTGGCACCGTCAAGGCATCAAAAATTGCGCTGAATGCAGGGCGCTGGCAAGCTTCTGGGCAGGCTTCTGCTGTCCAGTTGAGGCAGCTAGCCCCGCAACTGCCGCCGCAATTCCAAAATCAAACCGCAAATGGTTCTTTTAACTTATCTGGAAGTCTAGCTGCCTTTAAACCCGAAACCATTAGTGGCACCGCCTCGGTTCAACTGAATATTGGCGGGGGCAGCGTCAATGCCTCAAATGTTCGGCTTAACAACGGTCGCTGGCAAGCGTTTGGGCAAGCGTCTGGCGTTCAATTGGCAACGGTGTTGCCCCAATCACCCGTCCAAGGTCGGCTGAATAATGGTTCCTTCAACCTGTCAGGAAGTTTGGCGGCTTTCACCCCGGAAACGATTAGCGGGACTGCCCAAGGAAATCTTCAGGTGGGCGGTGGTCGCGTCAGTGCCACCAACGTGGAATTTGGCAACGGTCGCTGGCAAGCTTCTGGGCAAGCTTCTGGCGTCCAGTTGGCAAAGGTGTTGCCCCAAATTCCGCCGCAATTCCGAGGTCAGCTGAATAATGCTTCCTTTAACGTCTCCGGTAGCCTGGAAAATGTCAGCGCCGAAACGATTACCGGAGTAGCTTCTGGGCGTCTCAATCTTGGCGGGGGCACCGTTACTGCCTCGAATATCCAATTTAATAACGGTCGCTGGCAAGCTCGCGGACAAGCCTCTGGGGTACAACTAGCACGGGTGTTTCCCGAACTACCGCCGCAATTCCAAGGTCAGCTGAATAATGGTTCTTTTAATATATCGGGGAGTCTGGCGGCGTTCAGCCCGCAAACCGTTACCGGAACAGCTTCTGGAAGCCTGAATGTGGGTGGGGGAACCGTCAGTGCCGCCAATGTAGAGTTTGGCAACGGTCGCTGGCAAGCTCGCGGGCAAGCGTCTGAGGTTCAGTTAGCAACGCTATTTCCCGAACTGCCACCGCAATTCCAAGGTCAGCTGAATAATGGTTCTTTTAATGTATCGGGAAGTCTGGCGGCTTTTACGCCAGAAACTCTTAGCGGCACAGCTTCTGGAAGCCTGAATTTGGCCGGAGGCAGCGTCAGTGCCGCTAACGTACAGTTTGGCAACGGTCGCTGGCAAGCTTCTGGTGAGGCGTCCAATATCGAACTTGCTAGGGTGTTTCCGCAATCGCCCCAATTCCAAGGTCAGCTAAATAATGGTTCTTTTAATCTCTCCGGAAGCTTAGCCGCTTTCAGCCCCGAAACGATTACTGGCACGGCTTCTGGAAATCTGAACTTGGGTGAGGGAAGCGTCAGTGCCACCAACCTACAGTTCGGCAACGGTCGCTGGCAAGCATCTGGCGAGGCGAATGGCGTCCAGTTGGCAAAAGTATTTCCCCAACTGCCCCCGCAATTCCAAGGTCGGCTGAATAATAGTTCCTTCAACTTGTCCGGCAGTTTGGCTGCCTTCACCCCGGCAACCCTGAACGGGAGGATTTCTGGAAGTTTGAATGTGGGGGATGGCACCCTCACCGCCTCAAATGTTCAACTCCAAGACGGGCGCTTTGCGGGTTTAATTTCTGCTAACAATGTTGATCTAGAACAGCTTGCCGCAGCATTACCAGATTCCGTGCCGGTTCCGGCGCTGCGAGGACGGGTGAGTGGCAACGTTGATGCTTCTGGGTCGCTGAGTGCTGTCAATCCAGCGGCTATCCGAGCAACCGGACAGTTGCGCGTCGAGGATTTTGCCGCCAATGACTTAGTGTTCGACCCCATTCTCACCGGGCAAATCAATTTAGTCCCCGGACAGCCGAGTAGCGTTGAGCTAGCAGGCAATCAACAAGACCGGATTTCGCTGGTGTTGTCGCCTAGCTATCAACCCGTCTCTTTTTTAGTAAAGCGTGACGAGGTGCTGGCACAAGGCAACCGCGAGGGCGATTTGTTGGTGGTGGATGTGCAAAACGTTCCGCTCAAATTGTTGAAAGATTTAGCTCCCCAGAATGCCTTAGCAAGTCTACCGCCAGCGATCGCATCCCAACCCATCGAAGGTAAACTTTCTGGTGATTTTATCCTGAATCTCGCCAATTTTAATGTTGCCGGGAATGATGTAGCGATCGCTCAACCCGTGCTTGGTACCATTAAAGGCGATTTGCTGACCATCGGCAGTTTCCGCTATGCCGATGGTACCGCCACCTTGGATGGGGGAGAGTTCCGCCAAGGCGAAAGTCTATACGCCCTCGCCGGTAGCGTCACTCAAACCTCCAGCGGCCCAGAACTGCAAGGTTCGCTGAAAGTGGCTCAAGGAAAAATCCAAAACGTCCTCCCCCTCCTGCAAATCTTTGATTTACAAGACCTCGCCAGAGGCGGACAACCTCCTACCTATGCCAGCGCCGCTGAGGTTAAACCCCAACCCGTTGGTCTACCCAATGCGACCCTGGAAGCTCAACTGCGCCGCTTGTCGGAAATAGAAGCCATCCTTGCCGCCCAGAAAGAGGAACGGGAAGCTTCGCCCATTCCCGAACTCAAAGACCTCACCGGCAATTTCTCCGGCGGAATCAAAGTAGCAGCTTCCCCTAGACAAGGCATTAACCTCGACTTTGACTTTGGCGGCAATAACTGGAAGTGGGGCAGAGACGACCAGCCCAATCGTCTCTACACCGCTGATAATGTGATTGTCAAAGGCAGCTTCCAAAACGGCGTCCTCACCCTTCTGCCCTTACGAATTGAATCTGAAGAAACGCTGCTTGCCTTCACTGGCACCCTTGGCGGAACCGAACAAAGCGGTCAGCTGCGCCTGAGAAATGTCCCTGTCGCCCCATTCCAACAGTTCGCCAATTTACCAGTCGATATCACCGGGAATCTCAATGGAACCGCAACCCTAGCAGGCAGCATCAACAATCCCCAAGCCATCGGCGAACTGACTCTCATCGATGGCACTCTGAACCAAACCGCCGTCCAAGCGGCGCGGGGCAGTTTCCGATACACCAATGCTCGTCTGACCTTCAGCAGCACCATCGCCACTGCCGAATCTGGAGAGCAGGCAAGCCCGGAAGCTGGGGAGACTCGGCTCGATACTCAACCTGCAACAACTCCTCGTACCCCATCTCCAATCGCCAGTATCCCCTCGACGACTCAAATCACTGGCAGCATTCCCTTTTACCAGTTGCCCTTTGCCTCCGTTGCACCCGATAACAACCAACTCAGCCTGGATTTAAACGTTCAAAATGAGGGACTTTCCCTGTTAAACCTGCTTTCGCGTTCTGCTGTCACTTGGGTGGATGGTACCGGACAAGTGCAACTCAACGTTCAGGGTACGGTGAATCCAAATACGGGCAAATTAAACCAGCTTGTCGCTAACGGGATTGCGACTGTTGACGATGCCACTATCAAGGCGCAAGCTTTGCCCGAACCGCTCACCGATGTCAACGGTAGGGTCTTATTTAACTTTGACCGCATCCAAGTAGAAAACTTCCGGGGTGACTTTAGTGGTGGTGAAGTGGTCGCCTCCGGAGCCATCCCCATCTCAGGCACGGGGCAAGAGTCGGGGGATAAACTCACGGTTAGCCTTGAAAAACTCGCTGTAAATTTGAAAGGGTTATACTCAGGCGGCGTCAACGGCAACGTGGAGATTACTGGCTCGGCTCTCAATCCGCAAATTGGGGGTGAAGTGCGACTTGCCGATGGTCGGGTGCTGATAGGAGAGACGGCAGGGGATGGCACAAACGGAACGGCTTCACCCGGTGGTGGTACCGCTACCCCATCATCGCCAACCTCTAACGAGCAACCCTTCACTCCCGCATTTAATAACCTGCAACTGGCTTTAGACAAAGGCGTCGAAATCTCCCGCCCACCGCTGCTGAGTTTCCAGGCGACTGGTGGCTTTACTCTCAATGGCACTTTGGATGAACCTCAGCCAAAGGGGACGATTCGGCTAACCAGGGGTCAGGTGAATCTATTTACGACTCAGTTCCGCTTGGCACGCGGCTACGAACACACGGCTGAGTTTACCCCCAGTGAGGGACTTGACCCGGTTCTGGATATTCGGCTGGTCGCGTCTGTTTCCGAAGTAACCCGCAGCCGGATTGCTGACACAACCGCCACGGGTATTGTGAGTAGTGAAATTAGCGATGTTCCCGCTACCAATTTGGGGGCATTGCGAACGGTTCGCATTCAAGCCAGAGCCACAGGTTCGGCAAGTCAATTGGCAGATAATCTTGAGCTGACCAGTAATCCGCCTCGCAGCGAGAGCGAAATTGTCGCCCTTTTGGGTGGTGGCTTTGTGGAAACGCTGGGTCGAGGAGATACCACGCTAGGACTCGCAAATTTGGCAGGTTCGGCACTGTTGACACCTTTCCAAAATGTGGTGGGAGATGCGTTGGGATTAAGTGAGTTTCGCTTATTCCCCACGGTGGTTAGGGATGAAAAGTCCCGCACTTCAACGTTGGGCTTGGCGGCAGAAGTTGGGGTTTCCGTCACTCCTAAGCTTTCTGCCTCTGTATCGAAGATTTTGACTGCTGATGAGCCTCCTGAGTTTGGTGTTACTTATCGAGTCAATAATGAGATTCTGCTGCGAGGTGGCACCGATTTGTCTGGGGAAACGAGGGGAGTGGTGGAGTATGAAAAGCGCTTCTGAAAAAAAGGACTGAGGGGTGAGGACTGAGGACTGAGGACTGAGGGCTGAGGGGTAGAGATGTCAGGGGTGAGCAGTCAGGGGTGAGCAGTGACTATCGAGAGAATTGCCAACGACCTCGCTGTACTGCGTTGAGTGTGGCAATATATTCCTCCAAGTTAAAAGAAGACTCCGTTTCTTTTTGAGGGAGGGTTTCTTCAATGACAAGCGGCAAACCCAACATCGCCGCAGACGTATTCACTAGACAGTTGCCCAAATTCGTGGCATCGTAGCCACCTTCTAACAACAGCAGGTAATGCCCACCCACAGAGGCGATCGCTTCTGCGACTAAACGGGTTAGGTTGTAGTAAAGTTGGGCACTCAGGCACAAGCCTGCGCCAGGATCGTACAGGTAAAGATGATTGATATCATCGAAGTGTCCATCAAACCCTGCCGACACAATCACGATGTCGGGTTTAGCCTGGGCAATTAGAGTCGGTACAACGGTCTGGAACAAGGCCCAATACTCATCATCGGCTAGCTTCGCGGGTAGCGGCAGGTTAATAATGTTACCTTGTGCGCCAATATCCTCCAGATTGCCGGTTTGCGGGTAAAGCTCTTTACCAAACTGGTGGAGGGAGCAAAAAATGATACGCGGGTCGTCCTGTACGATATCTTGGGTGCCATCTCCGTGATGCAAGTCCCAATCCAAGATTAAAACACGCTCTACACCCTCTTTTTTTAAGCAATACTTGGCTGCGATCGCTGCATTATTAAATAAGCAGAAACCACCCGCTTGTTTGCGTCCGGCGTGGTGTCCAGGCGGACGGTTTAAGCACACAGCGCTTTGAATCTGCCCGGACAAAATGCCCTTGAGGGCGCTAATTCCTGCCCCAGCGGAAATCAAGGCGGTTTTGTAAGAGCCGGGGCTTACATAGGTAGACTCAGCCAAATACCCGCCAGCCGCACTGATTGCCCGGACTTGAGCAATGTATTCCGATGTGTGTACCGCCTGTAAATCCTCTTCCGTTGCTGGTTCAGGCTCAAGAAGAGTCATCTGCTGGCTTAACCCAAAATCTCTTAGCGCTGCCATTGCTGCTGTCAGGCGACTACTGGATTCCGGGTGGGGAACCGGACTAACGACTGGGTAAGGAAACTGAATTTGGTCTAACGTGTAAACTGGATCGAGCAAATCTTGCCCCGCTACCCGGTGATATAAATTATTTCCTTCGACCCTAATTTGACCAGGATCGTGTATAGCAAAATCAGGCGTATAAATTAGGGCAATTGGCAACATCTTGGTCATTAGTTATTCCTTCTTAGTTATGAGTCCTCAGGTAACAACTAATGACTTTTTATCCATTACCCATTGTCCGAAAATGGCATTTATGGATTTTTTGCAGGACTTGTATCGCTGCTCATTGGCTTGCGCTTCATCAACCTGGGACTCATACCAATCGCTGTGCCAGCAGGAACTGGGTTTATCTTAGTTGGTTTAGGAGGAATTTTTGCTGTACCAACTCTCTATTTCAAAGAAAACCGGCTCTTACGAACTGTTGGAGCCATTGTGTTAATTGTGGCAGCCCTCATTTTTGCGTTTATTGGATTGAGTTCCTACTGGGCACATCTTGCTAACTTCTCGATGTGGCAACCCATGCCAAAGTAATTGCCGTAAAACGACTCCAGTAAACTTACAAGGAGTAATCCGATGATTACATATCGCACCGTTTCGATCGATGGTTTAGATATCTTTTATCGAGAAGCTGGTTCTCGCGATAATCCAACGATTCTGCTGTTGCACGGCTTCCCAATCTCATCTCATATGTTCCGCAATCTGATGCCCGCGCTTAGCGATCGCTTCCATCTCGTTGCTCCCGATTATCCGGGTTTTAGTAACAGTTCGATGCCAACTGTGGATGAGTTTGATTACACGTTCGATCATCTGGCACAGATCGTCGAGAAATTTATCGCTGCGATCGCTCTCAAGAAATATAGCCTTTACTTAATGGATTATGGTGTTCCGATTGGTTACTCGGATTGCGGCTAAAGCTCCAGAGCGCGACACCGGGCACTTTGCGCTGGAAGAAGATGGGGATGCGATCGCAAACTACATCCGTCAATTTCTCGCGTCACGGCTTCAACCCATCCCTGCCTAATGAAAACAAAGAAACACTACTTTGATTTTTGTTGATTCTCTTAGGCTATGAAGTAAGCAATGAAAACGATTGAACGAGAAAGATACTCAACGTCAACAAAGTTTTAGAGGGTTTACAGATGAAGATTTTTGTTGCCGGAGCAACAGGAGCAATCGGTCGTCCGCTACTCAACCAATTACTTGCCAGAGGTCACGATGTTATAGCTCTAACCCGCTCCCCGGAAAGGGCACAGTCATTAGTGGCAGAGGGAATAGAGCCTGCGGTCGCGGATGTATTCGACGCTGATTCAGTTAAAGCGGCGATCGCCCGCGCTCAACCGGAAGTGGTGATTGAACAACTCACCGCCCTACCCAGGACTTACAGTCGTGAATCCATGAGTGCAGCAGCGCCTCTGAATACGCGCATTCGGTTAGAAGGGGGTGCCAACGTGCTGGCGGCTGCACAGGCAGCAGGGGTGCGCCGCTACCTGAGACAGTCGGTCGCCTTCTGGGGAATTCCCGGTACTGGATTGGCAGATGAGGAAACACCGTTATCGCTTGATGCCTCCCCCGCCGTTGCCGCCGAGGCTCGCCTCGTAACTGAGATTGAACACCGTTTATTGGAAACATCCAATCTCGAAGGAATTACTTTACGCTATGGTTTCTTCTACGGACCCGGCACCTGGTTCAACCCCGATGGCGATGTAGCACAACAGGTACGACAGCAACAGTTCCCCATTGTGGGAAATGGCGAAGGTGTTTGGTCGTGGTTACACATTGAGGATGCAGCGATTGCCACAGTTGCAGCCGCAGAGCAGGGCAATCCTGGTGTTTATCTGATTGCGAACGATCGCCCTTTAGCGGTGCGCGAATGGCTCCCTGAGTTTGCTCGATCGCTGAATGCTCCACCACCGCCACAGGTATCAGTTGAGGATGCTCTGAAAAGGGATGGTGGTGCGGATATTGTTTACTACCAGACTCAGATGCGAGGCGTATCGAATGCCAAGGCAAAACGCGAACTGGATTTTCAGCCGCGATCGTTGGAGTGGATCGTTGACAGCGCCGTGGCTGATGCCAGTTAACGTTCTAGCATCCAGATGGCTATCGTAATCAGGAAGAATGAAGGCATCATGACAACTCAAAATGTAACCATTCCAGCCTTTTCAGGCGGCAGTTTTAACGCCTATCTATCAGCACCCGGTACTCAGCCTCGTGCAGGGATTGTGCTGATTCAAGAAATTCTTGGGGTCAATCCGAATATGCGACAGACTGCCGATGATTATGCTAAGGCAGGCTATTTGGTACTGGTGCCGGATCTGTATTGGCGACTGGAACCCGATGTACAACTCGATCCTGGCAAGGAGGAGCATTGGGCTAAAGCCTTTGAGCTACTTCGAGCATTTGATGTGGATAGCGGCGTAGAAGACCTCAAGGCCAGTCTATCTTTTCTGCGGCAGTATCCCAGCAGCACAGGCAAGGTCGGCAGTGTGGGCTTTTGTTTGGGCGGCAAACTGGCATATTTCATGGCAACACGTACCGATGCGGATGCCAACGTCAGTTACTACGGTGTTGAGATTGACAAGAATTTAGCGGAGGCGACAAAGATTCAGAAACCGCTGATATTGCATATGAGTGGAAATGACGAGTATGTGTCCCCAAGCGCTCAAACAACCATTCAGCAAGGACTGAAAGACAACCCTCTGGTCACAATCTATCGCTATGAAGGAGTGAGTCACGGGTTTAGCCGCATGAATAGTTCCGCTTATCGCCAAGAAGCCGCAGAATTAGCACGCGATCGCACGTTGGCGTTTTTAAAACAGCATTTAGGGTAGCGGGACTTAAACGCAAAGCGATTGAGATTTGGCGCACAAACAGCTATCAACTTCAACAAGTGTGAGGTAAAAGATGACAAAAGTTTTAATCGTTTACGCAACTGATTACGGCAATACCCAGAAGATGGCAGAAGCGGTAGCATCTGGTGTGACATCAGTTCCAGGTACTGAAGTGGCGGTAAAGTTTGTTGAGGATGTTACTGAAGATGATGTAATCGCCAGTGATGGTTTACTGAAGAGAGGCTGGAAGCTGCCAAGTATCATGGTGCGAATGTAACACGAGTGGCTGCTGCCTTAGCAGGCAAAGAATTGTTTGCCAAGTAAAAAACTCAGGACTAGCCCTCAGCAGGAAATAATGTCGCCTCGGAAACAATGTTGATGGGACAAGGATTGTTATCTACAATCCTTGTCCCATCAACAAACCCTGCTAAGTTAACTAGCTTGACAGTGCTACTTCAACAGATTGTTTACTGCCAATCAGTAGCTTAGCTAATTTTTCCTTAAGAGCCTCTGCTGATTCTACTGCTGGCATCATCCTAAGCATGAACTGCCAGGGTGGTTATAACATCAATATTTGGCAGAAACATACTTCTGGTGAACTACTCTATCGTGCAACTAATCCCAACGGGAATTTAAGTTTGGGCAGAGGAACTAGCCAAAGGACAGAAGGCGTTTGAGTGTATAAGTTTCGGAATAGAAACTATGAATATTGGGTGTGGGATGGTACGTTAGATAATCCGCAGGCTGGAACTTTAGAGGTGTATAAAAACAACCGGATCTTGATGCAGCGAGCTTGTAGGAAAAGTTGAATCCTAAGAGAGGGTGTTATTCTCTAATGCTCGAATTGCGAACACGATGAGCGAATGATTCAGCCGTTTTTCATCTGAAAATCAGAAGTTGGCAGTCGGATTCCGGTATTTTTGCTTACCTTGGGATGCACTTGCTTCGCCCATACTTTACACCCCATTTACATCTACCGAAAGAGTTCAATCAGGGGATTTTCTCAAGATGATTCACTCGTTCCTGGCTGAGTGGAAAAGCCTGAAGGATATCAAGCCGGAGCGATAGTGAAATACTAGGGCAATGTCTTTATCGCTCACTGGGCTTCAAAACTAAAGGAGGGAGATCCCAATGAGAACGGCTGTCGATTACATGATAGCTTTACGATCTCATGTCTAGTCCTGCCGTTGCACACGCCAGAATCATTAGACCTCATGATTCATGCAGGAGATATAAATATACCGCCAGGTAGAAATATAAGGTTTTCCGACATTTTTAGTGGATGAAACTCTGATTGGTATCTTAAGCTACGAATACAGGGAGCGATGTATGGGGACTTAATAATAAGGATTATTAAGTTTATAAGAATTGATGAAGCTGCTTCTGGTTGAATGTTGGCGACGGTAGGGAAGAATTTTAAAATTATCCCTCCATTTATATACCTAAATTTCTAACTACCGAGGTATATTTTTTTCCGCCATATATGCATTGCGCTTCTATTCCCATGCATAGGCGGCAACTACACCTGATTTCATACGGTTGTGCCCACTGCGATCGCAATCGGGGTAGAGATACATTGTTAATTAAGCAAGTACATAAAAGTTTATGCATGGGGAAATGCCACTTCACCCATCGCCTAAACAGCTCGGTAGAGGAAAGTTGCTATGTTTCAACATTTCACAGACAAAGCCGTTAGGGTAATTATGCTATCCCAGGAAGAAGCACGTCGCCTGGGACACAACCTCGTGGGCACCGAGCAACTCCTTTTAGGATTAATTGCAGAAGGCACGGGTGTGGCGGCTAAAGTTCTGATCGATCAAGGCATCACCCTCCAAGCATGCCGGATTGAGGTAGAAAAAATTATTGGTCGGGGGTCTCGCTTTGTACCCTCTGAAATTCCCTTCACCCCTAAGGTGAAGCGTGTTTTCGAGCAAGCCTTTCTGGAAGCAAAGGCTTTCGGACATAACTATGTAGGCCCGGAACACCTGCTGCTGGGGTTAATTCAAGAAGGGGAAGGGGTTGCCGCCAAAGTGCTGCAAAACCTGAACGCTAACCCCGATAACCTCCGTACCGCCGTGATTCGGATGCTAGGAGATGTCACAGCCGTCTCTGCGGGTAGTGGAGAAGATCGTTCGACATCCGGACGTGGCGATCGCAAAACTGCAACGTTAGATGAGTTTGGCACGAATCTGACCGCACTCGCCGCACAAGGCAAGCTCGATCCGGTTGTGGGTCGCGCCAAAGAAATCGAACGCGCTATCCAGATTTTAGCTCGCCGCACCAAGAGCAACCCGGTGTTGATTGGAGAGCCGGGGGTTGGTAAAACTGCGATCGCTGAAGGTTTAGCTCAGCGGATTGTGAATAAAGACGTTCCTGGCTTCTTGGAAGATAAGCAGGTGATCGGTCTGGATATGGGTTCGCTGATCGCGGGTACCAAATTCCGGGGCGAATTTGAAGAACGCCTCAAGAAAATTGTGGATGAAGTTCGGACATCGGGGAACGTCATTCTGGTCATTGACGAAGTGCATACCCTGATTGGTACGGGTTCAACCGAAGGTGGCATGGATGCTGCGAATATCCTCAAGCCAGCATTAGCGCGAGGCGAGTTGCAGTGCATGGGAATGACCACCCTGGACGAATACCGCAAGCATATTGAGCGAGATGCTGCCTTAGAACGTCGCTTCCAGCCGATTATGGTAGGCGCACCCAGCGTCAGTGAAACCATCGAGATTTTATTTGGTCTGCGCGATCGCTACGAGCAGCACCATAAAGTTAAAATCTCTGATGTTGCTCTGGTTGCAGCCGCCAGCTTGAGCGATCGCTACATCTCAGACCGTTACTTGCCGGATAAGGCAATTGACCTGATTGATGAAGCGGGTTCTCGCGTCCATTTGAGAAACAGCAAGTCTTCTGGGACTGGACAACTGAAGCGCGAACTGCGTGAAGTGACCAAAGAGAAAGAAGCGGTTGTGAAGGCTCAAGACTTTGATAAAGCGGGACAACTGCGCGATCGCGAGTTGGAACTTGAGGCGCAATTGAAGGCGATCGCTGACAACAAAAAGACAGAAGTCATTAACCCTGAAGATTCCCCAGTGGTTAACGAAGAAGACATTGCTCAAATCGTTGCTTCTTGGACTGGAGTTCCTGTCAGCAAACTCACCGAATCCGAATCGGAATTGCTGCTGCACTTAGAAGATACCTTGCACCAGCGTCTCATCGGTCAAGAGGAAGCCGTCACCGCCGCCTCTAAGGCGATTCGCCGCGCCCGCGTTGGTCTAAAAGACCCCAACCGCCCCATCGCCAGCTTTATCTTCTCTGGCCCCACCGGAGTTGGTAAGACGGAACTTGCGAAGTCCTTGGCTGCTTACTTCTTCGGTTCCGAAGAAGCGATGATCCGCCTGGATATGTCGGAATTCATGGAAAGCCACACGGTTTCCAAGCTGATTGGTTCGCCTCCTGGATACGTAGGATACGACGAAGGCGGTCAGTTAACCGAAGCGGTGCGTCGCAAGCCTTACACGGTGGTACTATTCGACGAAATCGAAAAAGCTCACCCCGATGTGTTCAATATGATGCTGCAACTCTTGGATGACGGTCGCCTGACCGATGCTCAAGGTCGCACAGTAGACTTCAAGAACACCTTGATTATCATGACTTCCAACGTCGGTTCTAAAGTCATTGAGAAAGGCGGCGGCGGTCTAGGCTTCGAGGTAACTGATAATCAAGCTGAAGCGCAATACAACCACGTTCGCGCTTTGGTGAATGAAGAACTCAAGCAATACTTCCGTCCTGAGTTTCTCAATCGTCTCGACGAGATCATTGTCTTCCGTCAGTTGACGAAGGACGAAGTGAAGCAAATTTCTGTAATCATGCTGCGCGAAATTGCCGAACGCTTGACCGAACAGGGAATTACTTTGGAAGTAAGCGATCGCTTCAAAGACCGTGTCGTTACCGAAGGCTACAGTCCTGCTTACGGTGCAAGACCGCTGCGTCGGGCGATTATGCGACTCCTGGAAGACAACTTGGCTGAAGCCATGCTATCTGGCACTATTCAAGATGGAGACACAGCCATCATTGATGTTGACGATGACGGTCAGATTCAGGTAGTCAAATCCGAACAGCGAGAGTTACTTCCGGTCGCCTAAGGGCATAAGTTACGCAATTCATTAGCTAAGATTTAGCACTTTCATCCCCTGGCATTTCTGCCAGGGGATTTTTTTTTCAACCGTCAATTTCTGCTCAAAAAAGGCTGCTGGCGAGATATAGCAATTAGAGCTAAAACTTTAAAATCCACAGAGGTTGGGGAGTCACAAGCGGGAGTTCCCCTGCTCTTGCGATGTGGCGTTTAAGGAAACCAATCCAACTCTTATAAATATTTGTTGGGTTGACCGATGGTATGGGTTGCTGACAAGCGATACTTTCAGTGGGCTTCGCCAACGCATTCCCATGATGCACAGATGTGAATCCATGCCAAAATTCTATCTAGAATTGCAGGCGATCGCGTTCTGGAAAATCTAAGCAAAAAGGAATTTTCATGATTTCTGATTCAATTTTCTATACCTACATGGATAGCCCTCTGGGACGTATCTTAATCGCGCAAAACTCAGTTGGGCTAGTGGCAATAGACTTTCAAGAAGGACTGGCTGCAAAGTCTCCAGAAGCCACTTGGCATTTCCAAAAGAAGCTAGACGGTGACGCCGTTGATCAACTTCAGGCATATTTCAATGGCGAATTGTATCAATTCACGCTACCACTTGCCCCCATAGGTACGGTGTTTCAACAGCAGGTTTGGACAGCCCTACAGTCGATTCCTTACGGTCAAACGATATCTTATGGAGAACTGGCGAGAAAAATAGGATTGTCAACAGCAGCGCGTGCTGTGGGAGCAGCCAACGGTAAAAATCCTCTGTGTATTATTGTGCCTTGCCATCGTGTTATTGGCAGCAACGGCACACTTACAGGTTTTAGAGGTGGAGTCCGTCTTAAAGAAGGTTTACTAGAACTTGAGCGCAGACATAGCGCAAAATCTAATCGGCAATTGACAATGGCTTTAAGCAACAGTTAAAGACGTGATCGCATTTTTTTGTTTCTGGAAGACGTTTTTTGATGCTGTCTTTGATGATGCAATCGCTCAAGTGCGAATCAGCATATTATTGACGGCTGCTTCATCGGGTAATGGGAAAATGAAGCGATCTCGCATATTGTAAATGCTGCCTTAATGGTTCTACTAACTGTTTGAGTAGCATGGTGATGCAATTTTCCGCCTCAATGCGATCGCGAATCATCATCCCCTTGCTTCCAAAGTCGATGTCTTTGACGCGCAGCCGCAATCTCTCGCCACGGCGCATTCCTGTACCGTAGAGCAAACTGCTACCTACTCCTAAGCTTGGGCACTTCTTCAAAACTTTGTACTACAAAGTGTAATATTAACTAGAATAGTACATTTAGACTGCAATAAGTGTCTGAACAATGAAACCCCCTGAGCCTGCACAGTTCTATTGCTGTGAACGAACAGCAACAACAAAAGATCACATTCCTCCCAAATGCTTCTTCCCTGAGAAGAAATACTTGCCTAGCAATAGCCCTAACTATAGAAGCCATCTAATAACTGTACCTTCATGTTCAGAACATAATAATTCCAGATCCAGTGATGATGAATATGCAGCAGCAGTGATCGTTATGAACTCCAAGAGTGATCTTGCATTTACCATTTTTAAGTCAAAATGGGTTCAAACCCTGCTTAGGCGCGAAGGTGTCTTAGGAAAGAGAATCTTTTCCACTGCTAGAAGCGCAAGAGTTATTTCTGAAAATAACGGCTTACTTATCCCTTACGAGACTTTAGCTATTTCATATGAGATGCGGCGTATTGAGCGTGTAATTGAATCGATTGCTCGTGCTCTTTACTATCGTGAGTCAGGCTATCAAGAGAAGTGGCTTAATAGCTGCATTATCAAAAGTCCCAACCTCTTAAATAGGAACTTGAGCAACTCACAAGATGCCTACGTTTTGAATCATATCAATCAAGGCTTTATTCATGGAGAAAAACACCAAGAATTAGGATGAACTAAAAAAGGGTCTTGTCCAGACGTGTTCTACTACCAATTCTTAAAATCTGAAGATAAAAATTTCATCATCAGGATGGTCTTTTATGACGACTTTACATTTCTAGTTTTCTTGAAAGAGAAAGAAACTACGCCCAGTCCTATAATTCTCGCGATCTAACATATCGTTAGAGCCAAGCGCCGGGAGGCTATCTGTTGCAAGCAAGAGGTTATCTGCTATCGCTAAAATTCACCGTTATGAATCGCCATAATTGAGATAATTTGCTCATTCTACGGGTGTATGTCTTGCCTCGCTAAGGGCATCGGCACCAGGATTGACGACAAATAAGAAGCTGAATTATGCTCAAAACCGAATTGAAAATTTTAGAAAGTTGCCTGTAAGACAATACTGCAATGATTTTTGGCTGGAAGTGCTGCAAGTGGCTTTGGGGCAGAATGCTTGTCGAGCATTTGCTTCGTCGCTATACTGTAGATACTCTGTAGATACGTACTTGAATAAGGGCAGAGTATAGAGAGCGGTTTCGCTAGATGGAGATTCAGACTATGGCTGCGACTGTTGCAAAGTGGGGAAACAGTCTTGCTGTTCGGATTCCACAGAATTTAGCCAAGGAGATCCAGTTAGCTGAAGGGGCTGAGATAGATATTAGTGTGGTAGATGGAACTCTAGTTATCAAGCCCAGAAATCGAAAGCGTTACTCGCTTGATGAGCTTATTGAGGGAATTACACCGGAGAATCTTCACACTGAAATTGATAGTGGAATCGCTGTAGGGAATGAAGTTTGGTAGCACAAGCAAATCTGTATATTCCAAGCCGAGGAGATATCGTTTACTTGGACTTCGATCCGACAAAGGGGCACGAACAGAGGGGTCATAGACCAGCTTTTGTAATCTCGCCTCTTGTTTATAACGAGAAAAGCTCCCTGGCTTTGTTCATGCCTATCACAAAACAACAAAAAGGATATCCTTTTGAAGTTCTCTTGCCATCTGGATTGAAGATTCAGGGGGTTATTCTTGCAGATCAGATTAAGTGTTTAGACTGGAAAGCTCGTGGTGTTCAATTTGTCGAGTCTGTGCCAGAAAGTCTGATTGAGGAAGTACAAGCAAAAATTGAGCCACTTTTGCTATAACTAATCAATAAATAGCTTGACAAATTGAAATCTCTGGCCCCAGTCAGAGTTTAGATTCAACTACTTAATCAAACAAGCCATCTACCTTTTGACGAAAGGCAATCAAGGCATGATTGCTCGAAAACTCCTTCAGGTCTTCTAGTAATTGGTCTGATATCTCTTTTGACACAATGGTTTTGACTTCAATGTTGGTGTTATAGCCAGCGATATCTCCCATACGTTTACCGTGACTACCAGCGCCCTTGGCTGGAATAATGGTGTAGCCAGAAGCACCCAATCCGCTGAGCAGCTTAACTAGGCGATCTTGCAATACCGTTTCGCAAATGATCGTGACGAGATAGCCCTGGCTGTGAGAAATGGTCATAAAAATTTTAGGAACAATTGTGTCCCCATTATTTCACAGAGCAGTTGCAGGCTAGGGGAAGGCATCTGAAAATCTACTTAAGGGCTGAGATCCCAGAGCTAGGATTGAAATAGTTAGAGGATTTTTGAGAAGCTAATTTTCTAGGAAAAAGCTCTCAGAGATCGCACATCCATACAATCGTGCGAGACAAGTTTTGATGAGTTACGCTGATTTCAAGGCCCTCTAGATAGTATCTTGCTCAAGATAAATTCAGAGGGATAGAACGCATTCCAGGCTGACGGATGAGTGGCGCTGCATTCAAGAGGAAGCTGTATGGACGCAGAAATTAAACCAGAAGACGCAACCAAAGCAACCAGCAATGCTCCAGAAATGGGTGGCGGTTTGCCCGTCGTGCAATATTGGGCAGAGCATACCCTATCACCCGAAGGGCCAAAACTGTGGCAAACGTTGTTGCATAAAAGTGCTTGCTTGTCCTGTGCTTGGGGAACGGGGGGACAAAAGGGCGGCTTCGCAAACGAGTTGGGGGAAACGATGCAACGCTGCGCCAAAAGCGTAGAGGCAATTTCCGCCGAGTTGCAACCAGCCGTCTCGACCCATTTTTTCGACAGCCACAGTATCGCCGAACTTCAACAGTTAACTTCCTTAGAAGCGGATCGCCTCGGTCGTCTCAGTTTTCCGGTCATTCTGCGCGAGGGGAAATCTCATTACGAGCGGATTTCCTGGGATGAGATTTACGAGATTAGCGAAGCTGGTTTTCGCAAGTCCCCGGAACGAGTCGCCTCCTATAGTTCCGGGAGATCGTCGAATGAAGCGGCTTATCTGCTGCAACTGATGATGCGATCGCTGGGGTCGAATCATTTGGCAGATTGCTCCGATTTGTGCCACGTCCCCTCGACGGTGGGACTGAAGCAGATGTTTGGTTCTGGCACCTCAATGGTGAGTCTGGATAGCCTGAAAAAGGCAGACTGCGTGGTGCTGATTGGGTCGAATGCACCTGCTAACCATCCGCGCTTGATGAACGAACTGATCGAGTTGCGCGATCGCGGTGGCAAAGTTATTGTCGTTAATCCAGTAATTGAAGTGGGGTTGGTTAAGTTTGCATCCCCAGCATTTCCCCTCAAGTCGCTATTTACCGGATCGGAGATTTCCTCACTTTATCTGCAACCGATTCCCGGTAGCGATGTGGCGCTATTTATCGGCATCCAAAAAGCGCTAATTGAACGCAACTTAATTCAAACAGATTATCTTTGCGCCCATGCTGAGGGTTGGGAAGCAGTTGTCGATTATGCTGGCTCTATTTCCTGGGATGCGATCGCGCAAACTTGCGGTGTTTCCCAACAGGAGATCGAAGTCGCCGCCGAACTAATCGCCTCTTCTAAGGGTGTGGTGTTTGCTTGGGCGATGGGTGCAACGCAGCAAGAAAACGGCGTGGATAACATCTATGCGATCGCCAACACGGCTCTGCTGACAGGGAATGCGGGCAAAGAGGGCGGCGGTACGATGCCGATCCGGGGACACTCCAACGTCCAGGGTTTTGGCTCGATGGGTGTGACAGTCCAACTCAAAAAAGAGATTCAAGAAGCGTTAGAGAAATTGCTAGGGCGATCGCTCAACCGCAACCCTGGATATCGCGCCCGCGACTTAATTGATGCGGCTGATGCAGGCAAAGTAGACACCTTGATTTGCCTTGGTGGCAATCTGTATGCGGCGAACCCGGATTTAAATCAAGCAAAGCGAGCTTTAAGCAATATTGAAACCATTATCTACCTCGCCACCAAACCGAATTTAGGACAGTTTCACGGATTAGCGAAGAAAAATACCATCATCATTCCCGTATTTAACCGCTTTGAAAATCCGCACCAAACTACGACTGAATCGGGCAACAACTTTGTGCGGCTGAATGATGTTGGTAAAACCCATCTCAAGGATGCATATTTGATTTCCGAGGTGGAATTTCTCACACAATTGGCGCATTGCATTCTTGGCAGCGATCCGGTTGATTGGCGCAAACTTCAAGATACCAAATATGTCCGTCAACTGATTGCCAAAACGATTCCTGGCTTTGAGCAGATGGCAACGATTGATGAAACCAAGGAAGAATTCACCATCGCCGGACGCATTTTCAATGAACCTAAATTTGCTACACCGTCCGGTAAAGCGAATATGTTTGTCACGCCATTACCAGAATTGCATTTACCGGAAGCAAAAGAGTTTGGAGTAACGGAATCTACCCAGAGCATTGTATTAGCATTGATGACGGGACGCAGCTACTCGCAACATAACACGGTAGTTTATAAACAAGGCGACAAATATCGCGGAATGCCGCACCGAAATTGCATTTTAATGAACCCATCTGATGCAAAACAAGCAGGATGGCAAGAGCATCAACGAGTGACGGTGCAAGGCGATGCAGGCAAGTTAGAGAATGTTGAAATTATCTTTGGTGCTGTGCGTCAGGGAGCAGCAATGATGTTCTATCCCGAAGTTAACATCATCTTCAAAGCGCGTATAGATAAGCAGTCTGGGATACCTGCGTTTAAGCGCGTTCCGGTTGTAGTTTACTAATTGTGTCTTATATGGAAAGAGGAGACTCGATTCGTCTCATTAGCGCAAGAGTTGTTACACGCTCCGAGCGAGAAGTCTATGAAGAGGGTTGAGCCAGAGATGGAAGATGAGATGCGATCAGAATATGACTTACAGAGCCTACGAGTCAGAAATTTAGGTTCTAAAAGAAAGAGTTTTAGAGGGATAATTGTTCGCTAAAAACCTGAGACAAAAGAGATGCTTACCAAGTCCAATTCAGTGAATGAAGCTCTACAGTTTTTAATGAAAATTATGAAGTGAAACCACGACAAAAAATGACAGTTATGTAGCGATTGAGATTGCCAGGGAGCCAATTAACAGTTTAAACTTGATTTAGACTGGATTAATAATTAAAAGTTGTCCTTGCGTATGAGCTTTGAAGAAGATATAGCCAAACTCAACCAATACTATTTCTTTCGAGAATTCACTTTCTCTAAGAACACTTTTCGTCCAACACCAACGGAAGAAGTTGAACTCGCTGATAATGTTATCTGGCTAGACGATATTCTGAACATCTACCAATTAAAAGAGCGCCAAGCCCCCAGCAACACAAGTCCTGACAAGGAACAACGGTGGTTTGAGCAGAAAGTTTTAGGCAAAGCAACGCGACAAATACGCGATACTCTCAATTATCTCAAGAACCATAAAGATATTTACCTTCAGAATCACCGAGGACATGCTTTCAATGTTACAGTCTCGTCGTTAGAGTCTGTACATAAGCTCGTTTTGTATAAAGCTCACGAAGCTCTTCCAGAAAGCTGTAGAAAGCAGAAACACTATAGAAGCCAGACGGCAGGTTTAATACATCTAATTCCAGCGGATGATTATTTGGGGACACTTCGGACGTTGCTTACACCTGCTGAAGTTTCAGATTATCTTGCGTTTCGAGAAAAACTGATAACCAATTGGGAGGAGGATGTTTTAAATCTGCCCGAACAGGCATTAGTTGGTCAGTATTTATCTGGTATCTCGAATGAAAAGCCTAAATTTGTATTTGTTGAGTATCTTCGGAAACTTCAACACAGAGCTGATGAGTGGGATATGACAGGAGTGATAAATGTTTTTCCTGAACGTGTGACAACTGATAATGTTTCAACTGACTACTATTACATTGTGAAAGAAATTGCCAAATTGATGAGAAATGAATTACGAGAGTTAAAAACACGATTCCAGCTATCAATGGAGAAAGCAAGCGCTAATGAATTTGTGTTGCCGTACAGGATGGCAATACCACGTACAGGCTGCGGGTTTGTGTTTATTCCTTTAACAGATGACTTCATTGAGCATCGTCTACAATTTCTCCAAAATTTTACCTATGCACACAAATATGATCAAAGACTACCAAAGTGTATCGGTGTTTCTTTCGCGCCAGAAGAAGATGGATGGTATTCAGTAGAGTGGTGCTATATAGAGTGTCCGTGGCAAGAAGATCCTGAGATGGAAAATAGGCTGCGACAGAACAATCCATTTGGCGAAGTACGAGCTGTAGAACTTAGTCAGTATACATTTGGCAGTGTAGAAGAGTAATCTACTGTGTAAATCGCGGCATAACAATTCGGTTGCAGCCGAAAGTCCTTGGTGTGGAGTTCAAGGCTATCAGCTACCGCTGAACTGGGTCGTTAAACAACCAAAAGGAAATCGCTTCTTTCACCTCTCTTAATACAGTTTATGCTGAGTTAGAATCCAGACAATCTGCTTACTCGACAAATTTATGTCAAACTTGCTGAGGACATCGGCGCAAGGAGTAGTGATACTTTAGGTATTTTTATCGGTTGGCGAGTTGGCGAATTTTGTAACATAAGAGAAGTCCAATTACCAGTTCCGGTAGGCTATGGAACCCTTAGTTGACAGAATTGTTAAGAAATTACATCATCTGTCTCAATCCAAATTACATTATGTGCTTAATTTTATTAAATTTTTGTCCTGGCAAGAAGAACGCTCAAATCAGTTAGATGTTGGTGAGTTTATAGCAGGAATTTACGGCTCTACCTTTGAAAATATTGCAGATCAGCTAGCTGACGAACTAGCCAGAAGTGTTGGAACGAATGTACCTTTATTATTCGATTATGCGGTCAGCCGTGTAGGAATCTACGAGGAGCATCCATAACGTTGATCTATCTCGTAGAGACGAATGCCCTGTTGCGCCTTAGCGATCGCAACTTTGACTCTCTGGCCGCTTGAGTGCGCTCGCGCGATGTCTGTAGGATGATTATTCAGTCAATTCAAGCCAGTAAAGTACATCTTTTACGGTATGGTGATACTCGCTATCATGTGAATAACAGCGTATGCCTACCGCAGAACAGGCTCTTGCCTGTGTCAGAGTATGCCAGATGCTCTCAAATGGATATCAGCCTATTCATGTATTTCGGTATAACCAGAACACCAAGATAGTGTTTATCCTTGCTGGTGTAACTGAGAGTTTGAAAATTCTAATTTTTTCCGATGGTCAAGGTCGCTTTAATGATGAAGCCTGACTTTAGCAAAATGACCCGTCAAGAACTGAGAGCCTATGTTTTGGCTCACCGAGAGGATGATGAAGCAATTGAGGCTCTGATTAAACGCAGGAATCCTAATAGCCAAAAATATCGATTTCCTAAGACGGAAGAAGATTTGAGGGAAATGGAAGAGATCCTAAAGGGAAAACTGGGTAGCAGTTGAGAAGCTTTTTAACACTTGCTTTAAAATTGAATATTTTGATTTTATTGAGTCCTTGACCAGGCGAAAAGAACGCACAAACCAGTTAGAGGACAGTTAGTTTGAAGCAGAAATAAGCGATCGCATCTTCAGATTTTTTGAATTTGCAACTTGGGCAAACGCGATCCAGACTGAGATAAGGATTCATTTCGGAGCGAAATCGGATGCCAAATTTGATTGACAGAATTACAGTTAATCCGAAGCAGTGTGGAGGTCGTCCCTGCATTCGGGGTATGAGAATTCGGGTATCAGATGTGCTGGACTTGTTTGCGGCTGGTTTAAGTGCCGAAGAAATATTGGAGGAAATGCCCGATCTGGAAATGGAGGATCTGAAAGCAGCACTCACCTACGCGGCGCGTAAAGTCGATCATCCAGTTCTGGTGGCATGACGATTTGGGTAGATGCACAACTGTCGCCTGGAATTGCACCCTGGATCGCGAATACATTTGGGGTGACAGCAGTAGCCTTGCGCGATATTGGTCTGAGAGATGCTGAAGATTATGAGATTTTTGAGGCAGCAAAAGCGCAAGGAGCGATCGTTATAACCAAGGACAGAGATTTTGTTGATTTGGTCGCTCGCTACGGGGTACCTCCACAAATTATCTGGCTGACGTGTGGCAATACATCAAATACGCGATTGCGAGAGATTTTGAGTGCAACATTGCCAGACGCTTTGGAGCTTTTGCGCTCAGGCGAGATGTTAGTAGAGATTAGCGGGGATTAGTCCATCAATGAATAACTGGCGATCGCTCTCAGGTGCTTGTGGAAAAATAGAAGCACTGAATTATTTTTGTTGTGGTTGCCATGAATATAGTAGAACTAATGCCCACCTTACGAAGCTTGTCTCGTGCAGACAAGCTTAAAGTCATGCAGTTTCTAGTTTTAGAATTAGCGAAGGAAGAAGATGCGCTGCTATTAGAAGCTGGGGGGATATATCCAGTTTGGTCGCCCTACAATTCCCACGAAGCTGCCCAAAAACTAGCTCAATTGCTGGAAGAGGATAGCCAGACGGACAATGCCTAACTCTCAAAGATTCCCGTTTGTAGAGAGGAATGATGCCTTTGGAGTTCCTGATGCTGTACCAGAGTTACCTCTAACCTTAATTTACCGAGATACTACTGTGCAGATTTCAGGGTTGTTGGACACTGGAGCTAGCATCAACGTTCTACCTTACAGTGTCGGCATTCAATTAGGAGCAGTTTGGGAAGAGCAAACTACCTCAGTCATGCTTGCAGGAAATCTAGCTCCTGTTGAGGCAAAAGGATTGTTAGTATCTGCTAAAATTAGGGATTTTGTGCCTGTTCGTTTGGTATTTGCGTGGAGTCTGTCAGACGATGTGCCATTACTGTTGGGACGTATGAATTTCTTCTTGGAATTTAATGTATGCTTCTATCGATCGCAGATGTGGTTTGATTTGTCACCAAAGCAGTGAACAGTGAGTGTTAAGCACAAATGCGCGATCGCAACTTTGACCCTCTCGCTGCTTGAGTGCGATCGCCGATGTCTGTAGGATAATTATTCAATTCAAGCCAGTCAAATACATCTTTTACGGTATGGTGATACTCGGTATCATGTCAATAACAGCCTATGCCTACCGCCGAAAAGGCTCTTGCCTGCGTCGGAGTATGACAGAGGCTCTTCTTAAATGGATAATTATGGCTAAACTGGCTTGAGCCTGCCGTCCCTTGCTAACTCGTACTTGCTGCACCAGGGCTGGATTGAGAAAGCTCCCAGATGTCCAATTTTATATAAACGATAGTAGCCATAGGCTGTTTGGCACTCTGGAAAATCGCGGGGCAAATTGCGCCATTTAATTCCATTATCTGCTCGGTAGACAATAGCATTCAAAATCTCTCGTAAGTTAACCTCTCAGTGTTTACAAATCAGTGTTTACAAAAAGGCTTGGCACGGAGTAAAAAAGGTTCAATCTGTTGCTGTTCCTCATCGTTAAAGTCACTGTCGTAAAAGGGTTGACTCATTTGTTACATCTTGTATCGATTATTTGATCTCCTGCTATATACTCGCTTCATATCTATTTACCAACTGTCTCTTACATCTCAAGTTTTCAGCCCATCAATTAACTACAGAAATACTTTGCTGATTCGCGTGTTTGCTTAGTAATTGTTAATTTTTTTACTAACTTTACTGTAAAGCAAAAAAAAATGCTATGACTTGTTCGCTCAAATTTAAACAAACTAATCTCGACTCGCTCAAACCTGAATCTGTTTATAAAAAAATATTGCTCATTAAAAATTATTAAGGACTAATTTAGATTAACAAGGGAATACCGTAGTTTTGCGGTTGTTGTCAATAACTTGCTGATTGTTAATATATCAATAAGCAATTAATTGAGATAGCTAGATATGGAAAATAAAATTAAGCTCGGTCAAGTTACCCAAGTCGGCTTTGGGACAATTATGGCACTGATGGTTGGTATAGGTATTACTTCCAAAATCAGTACAAATACTTTGGTAGAAGCAGTAGATTGGGTAACACACACTTATGAAGTTAAAGATAAACTGGGGGGGTTGGAAAAAAATCTAGTTGATGCAGAAACAGGGCAAAGAGGTTTCATTATTACGGGGAAAGACACTTTTTTGGAACCTTATAATAAAGCTCTTGAAATAATAAATAAAGATTTCAAGGAAATACAAAAACTTATACAAGACAACCCCAAACAATTGGAAAATTTGGCTAATGTTGAAGATTTGTCTCAAGAAAAAATTTCAGAATTAGCGGAAACTATTTCTTTAAAGAAAGCAGGTAAAGAAACAGAATTAAGAGCTTTAGTGCTTTCTGGTAAAGGGAAGCAAGTTATGGATCATCTTCGCGAAGAGATTGGCGAAATGATTGCCATAGAAAATGAACTACTGGATAAAAGGAAAGAAGAAGCTAAACGAGCCGAAGAAATATCAAATTTTATTTCTTTAGGCGGCACTGCTGCTGCAATAGGTTTAGCTTGTTTTACTTTATGGTTTATTTCTAAAAAGGTTGTCCGACCGATTAATGACGTGACTAGTGCGCTGGCTAGTTCTTCTACAGAAATTTCTACTGCTGTAGAAGAACAAGAACGTATAGCAACCAACCAAGCTGTTGCCGTTAATCAAGCCTGTGCAACGATGAATGAATTAAATGCATCAGCTCGGCAAGCATCAGAACAAGCAGAGGCATCGCTAGAAAGTGCGAGACAACTATTAGTCTTAGCAGAATCATCAACCAAAGGTGCAAATCAAGTCTTAGCTTTAGCAGAATCATCAACCAAAGGTGCAAATCAAGTCTTAGCTTTAGCAGAATCATCAGCCACAGGTTCGCGGCAGGTACTATCCTTAGCTGCATCGGGCAATCAATCTGTCATAAAAACTGTAAATGGAATGTCAGAATTGAAAGAAAAAGTTGTCGCGATCGCAGACCATATTGTGAGTTTAAGCGAACAAGCTAATCAGATTGGCAACATTAGCGCCTTAGTTACAGGCATATCTAATCAGACAAATATGCTGGCATTAAATGCCGCAGTAGAAGCTGTACGTGCAGGAGAAAACAGTAAAGGTTTTACAGTTATTGCTAGCGAAATTCGCAAATTAGCCGATCAAAGCAAAAAGTCAGCGGAAAAAATCAATACGTTGATTTCCGATATTCAAAAAGCAATAAATTTAACAGTGGTAGTGACAGAACGAGGCAAGAAAAATGCCGATGAAACTATTGAAATGTCCAGAGAAACAGCCGATGCTTTTGCTAAAGTGGCTCAAGCAATTAATGATGTGGTCTTAGAATCCTCCACAAATGTTACCCAGGCAATTAATGATATTGTGTTGGAAGCGTATGGCAGCGTAATTCAAGCAATTGAGGAAGTTGTTTTAAACAATCAACAGGACTCAATAGCAGCAATTAATGATGTTGTGTTACGCAGTCAGCAAATTTCTCTCACTGCTAAGCAGCAAGCTCTGGCGATTGAGCAAGTGGTAGAAGTGATGAATAATTTGAAACAAGGATCGGTAGAAACAGCAAGTGGTTTAGAGCAAACTAAAATTGGGATGCAAATGGTGAATCAATCAGCGCTTAATCTCAATGCGGTGGTTTAGTTGGACAGATTATAAACTGCTATACGTTTAAGTCATCCTCAGTAAGAGGGTCGCGACTGCGATGACAAAATAAAGCCGAGAGAGTGCTGTGATGAGTAACAATATCGATATAGAACTGCTGCATCTGTTCTAGAAGCTGCACATCCTGCATCAACAGAAAACCACGCGGGTCAGCCGTTAGGGAATTCTAGTTATCAGCAATTGGGCAACCTGTGGCTGTGGTCAACTTTTCGCGATCGCTCATAGATATCCTTACTTAACCTTGTTTAAGTCAAACTCTTAATGACTTCGTTAAATTAACCACGCTCATAACGACTCCGAATTGACAAGAGCAAGTTTTGGGAATTTCGGAACCATTAGGGACTCGTCGGAACATCACTTGAAGGCGTTTGAGATTAACGACTGGGAGCCGCTCAAATTCCACAGGCTTTAAGTCGTGCCATCCATTCCCCAAATCCCACACGGCGAAAGCGAGTAGGCTCGGTCTTAGTAGGTTCCAGAACTTGCCAAGAGTGCCGGGGAAAATGACCGATTGGGAGAACACTGCCATTGGAAGCGGACTCTTTAGCCTTTAAATCATTAAATTTGAGCCAAGTTCCGTTCTGCTTCCATCCCACAGCTTCTCCGAACTTGGTGTAATCTCGATTTACTTGAGAACTTTCCCAAATTTGCCGCTGAATGCCGAACCCAAAGCGATCGCCGCTTGCTTGTCGCCAAAGTTGGTCTAGAGTTTTGAGATGTTTACAGGGCATCGCCCGGATTTGTTCGGGTGTAATCTCGTCTACAGTCTGCTCAAGTGCCTTGGCATCCCCAGGAATCACCGCCTCTCGAAATAGATAACTGGTTGCCGAATCCATCCAGCGCCAATCCTGAGCTTGTGCTGCTTGCTTCAAATCGTAGGAAGGCCAAAAGCAACCCTGTTTAGAAATTGCACCATTTGTCATAGTGGCGTTGCAAAGCCGTGTATCGCGAAATCCTGTAATACCCGTATCGGTCAAATCCGCTCGATCGAGATAAGCCGGATCGTGCTTCACTTCGCTGAAGTCAGCTCCTACCAGTTTTGCCCCAATCAGAATTGCTCCCTGCAAATCAGCATCTCTAAAACGCGCACCATTCAGGCTAGCGTTGCTTAAGTCGGCCTCCCGGAGGATTGTGCCAGAGAAATTGGCTCTGGTAGCCTGAGTACCGGAGAGTAAAGCTTTAGTTAAATTTGCTTCCCGTAAGTCGGTGTCAATCAGGCGAGTAGCCGCACCAGAGAAATCTGTCCCTTGGAGGTTTGCCCGTTGTAGGTTCGCCTCCGATAAATTTGCCTCTCGGAAAATTTGGCGGGAAAAATTGGCACCAGCTAAGTTTTTACCACTCCATTGCACAGCCCTCAAGTCAGGAATCTTCTCGTACCTACGAAGACGATGCCAGTGGGAGAAATTGAGTAGGGCAAAGATAGCGATCGCACTTCCTCCCAATCCTCCCAAGATCGACCACAAACTTTTTTTGTGCCACATCCTTATTTACTCAAAGTAGGAATTTTGCAAGCCTATCCTAAGACACAAGTAAGAAAGTCGGCTTAATTCAAGCAATGTTTGGATTGAGGGGGCGTTTACAAACGTATTTTTAAAACTTCTGGGTCGCTTTCACCCGCGAAACCAACGGCGATCGCTAAAGTAAGAATTACAGCACTCGCTATCTCTGGCGGAATTCCGGGATGATGTAGTGCTGAACAAAATTGGCAGGAAGTCACGATGAAAACACGCGCGGCGATCGCTTGGGAAACTGGAAAGCCCTTGGAAATTGAAGAAATTGACCTAGAAGGGCCAAAAGCCGGAGAGGTTCTGGTTCGGATTGTTGCCACAGGCGTTTGCCACACGGATGCATTTACGCTGTCTGGTAAAGATCCGGAAGGCATTTTCCCAACAATTTTGGGGCATGAAGGCGGCGGGATTGTGGAAGAAGTGGGTGCTGGCGTCACCAGCGTGCAACCAGGCGATCATGTAATTCCGCTGTATACGCCAGAGTGCGGGCAATGCAAGTTTTGTCTGTCTGGAAAAACCAATCTGTGTCAGGCAATTCGCGCCACGCAAGGCAAAGGATTGATGCCCGATGGAACCAGCCGATTCAGCAAGAACGGTGAAACTATCTATCACTACATGGGCACCAGTACGTTCAGCGAATACACCGTATTGCCCGAAATTGCGATCGCCAAGATTAACAAAGCCGCGCCGTTAGAAAAAGTTTGCCTCTTAGGATGTGGCGTTACTACAGGCATTGGTGCTGTATTGAACACGGCGAAAGTAGAACCAGGCTCAACGGTTGCGGTGTTTGGTTTGGGGGGAATTGGGTTAAGCGTCGTTCAGGGAGCCGTAATGGCTCAAGCAGGGCGGATTATTGGCATAGATATCAACCCTAGTAAGTTTGAACTGGCAATGCAGTTAGGCGCGACGGAATGCATCAATCCCAAAGATTACGAGCAGCCAATTCAGCAAGTGATTGTCGAACTCACGGATGGCGGTGCTGACTATACCTTTGAGTGCATCGGCAATGTCAATTTGATGCGAGCTGCCCTTGAAGCTTGCCATAAAGGTTGGGGAGAATCAACCATTATTGGGGTTGCGGGTGCGGGAGAAGAAATTAGCACTCGTCCGTTCCAACTGGTTACGGGGCGCGTGTGGCGGGGTTCTGCCTTTGGCGGAGTCAAAGGGCGATCGCAACTTCCCGGTTATGTAGAACGATATCTTGCAGGCGAAATTAAACTTGATGAATTCATTACTCAGACGATGCCACTAGAGGAAATTAACACAGCGTTCGATTTGATGCATGCGGGTAAGAGCATTCGTTCTGTGATTCTGTATTCGTAATATCATGTCCGCCTTGCCCATAATTAAGAGAACCCCACCCCGCCATAGCCTTAGCCTATAGCTCCGCTCCTCGCTTGCGGGGAGGGGCTGGGGGTGGGGTTCTTCTCGATCGCGCAGAACTTGGTATGCAGCATTATCAGTCATGAACCAACCCATCCCGACAAACCTCACCTTAGTCAGCCGCAACCGGAGTTTCGGTGGCTGGCAATCTGTCTACCGCCATCACTCTGCGGTACTCGACTGCGAGATGAATTTTGGCGTGTATCTTCCTCCCCAAGCTGAAACGCAGTCGTGTCCCGTACTCTATTGGTTGAGTGGACTAACTTGCACAGAACAAAATTTCATCAGTAAAGCAGGCGCACAGCAATTTGCAGCGCAATACGGTGTAATTGTGGTTGCTCCCGATACCAGTCCGCGCGGCTGTAATGTCCCTGGAGAAGAAGATAGCTGGGACTTGGGAACAGGTGCAGGATTCTATCTCAATGCAACGCAAATGCCTTGGGCAAAGCATTATCGGATGTATGACTATGTAGTTTCAGAACTGCCGGAAGCGATCGCTGCAAATTTCCCCGTCATGGCAATTCGGGGCATTTTCGGACATTCGATGGGCGGATATGGTGCTTTAGCGATCGCTCTGAAAAATCCCGGAATGTTTAAAAGTGTCTCCGCCTTTTCTCCGATTGTTACCCCAAGCCTTGTCCCCTGGGGACAAAAAGCGTTTCAGAATTATTTGGGCAACAATAAATCTGACTGGCTAGCTTACGATCCGATGCATTTAATTAAATCTGTTCCAGAAAGATTGCCCATTTTGATCGATCAGGGAGATGCAGATCAGTTTCTAGGCGAACAATTACAACCCGACATTTTTGCACAAGCTTGTGCAGAAGTCAATCATCCCCTGACTCTCCGCAAACAACCCGGTTACGATCACAGTTACTATTTCATTGCCTCATTTATCGGCGAGCATTTCGCTCACCACGCGGCAGCTTTGGCTCAACCAGGCTTTTGATTAATCTAACCTAATAAGAACCAATAATATTTTATTCCCATTTCTATACGAAATGGATAAAAACTATCTATTTAGGTAAATGTAAATTAAATTTTGCGAAAAGCCAATCGAGACATAAAATGAGAATACAAGGTGTTAAATTATCTACCTTTGCTTTTCTTGTCTCTTTCACGCTAGTTAGTTGTTCTGAATCTACACAAGATTTAAAAAACTCCTCTCCACTTCCATCAAAAGCTCAACCCGATCGAGAAGTTAAAGTTGCAAAAAAACTTAACTTTCCAGGGGTTAACGTTGCTGCGAAAAAACAGGTGATTGCCAGAGGCGGAGGAATTACTTACCCAGGTTGGGCCAATGCCAATGATAATGTGGATTACAAAACAACAACAAATTATCCACAGCTAGGTCGATGGGGAAATGAAACGAATAATGGTAAGGGCACGTTTCAAGTTGTGGATTTGGGTTCCGTTTATCAACTTAATGGAGTCGGCTATAACATCGATTGGGATGGCGCGTTTAAGAATTCCTTGACATTTCGAGTCGAAGTATCAACAGATAACAAGTCTTGGCAGTTAGTTTCTAACATTGTTCATCCTTACGCTCCAACAACTGTTTTTAATAAACTTGATATTGATGTTGCAATCAAACCGACTGCTGCGAGATATGTCAAATATTGGGAACCACCGGACGGACAATGGAATGGTTGGGGTACTTTTCATCAACTCAGGGCTTATTCTTCAAAGTCTGTTAAACGGTAATCGCTAGGCTGAACGCTCTAAGTAAAACAGAGCTATTAGATAAAGCTAAATTTGGCGAAGTTCGCGTTGCTTGCCGCTGCTGAATGGTATTAGCAAGTCAAGTACGCGATCGCCAGGTAGTTCCAAAATTGTTGGTACGATCGCTACTGAATTGGTGTTGTTGATGGACGATTGCAAAACCAGTATGGATAGAAAACTTTCCCCAAGATACTCATAACAGCGCACCTCGAAAAATAAGAGCTGATGACCCAGTGGTGTAAAATCCTAGATCCTAGAGACAGTTAACGGCGGTCAACGGAGTCTAAACACAATGGAATCACATCGGAAGCCAACGGTTGTAATCACGGGTGCCTCCTCAGGGGTTGGTTTGTACGGTGCAAAAGCGCTAGCCAAAAAGGGATGGCACGTAGTGATGGCTTGTCGGGATTTGGAGAAGGGGAAAAAAGCTGCCGAAACAGTGGAAATCCCCCAAGACAGCTACACCCTCATGCAAATTGACCTAGCCTCTTTGGAGAGCGTTCGCCAGTTCGTGAATAACTTCAGAGCCAGCGGCAAGTCCTTGGACGCATTGGTGTGCAATGCCGCAGTTTATCTACCTTTATTAAAAGAACCATTACGCAGTGCCGAAGGTTATGAACTGAGCGTGGCGACGAATCACCTGGGTCATTTCCTGCTGTGCAACCTGATGCTGGAGGATCTGAAAAAGTCCTCTTATCCAGATCGCAGACTTGTGATTTTGGGAACTGTGACGGCAAATCCGAAGGAGTTAGGAGGTAAGATTCCGATTCCAGCGCCTCCAGATTTAGGCAATCTCCAAGGCTTTGAAGCTGGTTTCAAAGAACCGATTGCGATGATTAACGGCAAGAAGTTTAAACCAGGCAAAGCTTACAAAGATAGCAAGCTTTGCAATGTTTTAACCATGCGGGAACTGCATCGGCGCTATCACTCTTCCACAGGCATTACCTTTAACTCCTTCTATCCGGGATGCGTTGCAGATACACCTCTGTTCCGCAACCACTATCCTCTGTTTCGGAAAATCTTTCCGCTGTTCCAAAAGAACATCACCGGGGGATACGTGTCTCAGGAATTGGCAGGGGAAAGGGTTGCAGCGATTGTTGCCGATCCTGAATACAAGGAATCCGGGATGTATTGGAGTTGGGGAAATCGCCAGAAACCCGGTCGTCAGTCTTTTGTGCAAGAGGTTTCTGACGAAGCCAGCGATGATAACAAAGCTCAAAAGCTGTGGGATCTGAGCGCTAAGTTAGTTGGAGTAGCGTAACGAAGACTGTGCGTTAGCGAATTATTGGTCATTGTTCAATATAGCTATCTGGTTTTGATGTTGTCTGCCGAAACATCAAAACCAAGGCTAAACCTTTAATCGCAGCACTAATCGGAGGTAGAATCATTGCCCCGCCTAAAGCAGAAACTGGAATCCACCAACCCGCTCTCGAAATCTGCCGCTTCAGCAACAACCATTGTGCAGTTCCAACAATTGCTTCATTTATTGCACCTATCTTAGATAGGCTAAAAAGCTCATACGAATTACTTAGATCCAATGATATAAAGTCACTAAAAAAATCAGATAGTGCGTTTGTAGATATAGAGTAACTCGCTAGCACACATACTGGTAAAGCTACCGCTCCGCCTATAGCAGACGCTGCAATCCACAAACTCGATCTCTTAATTCGCCGCTTCAGCAACAACCATTGGAAGCAACCCAAAATAGCCCATACAACAGTCCAGCCAAAGGGAAATCCGTTGCTGCCAAAACCTCCAGTCAAAAGTGTTACAAAAAAGCCAGCAACAATCCCAAGCAAACTACCTATAGTAGATAAAGCAATCCAGCCTAACCAAAACTTCCATTCCGCACTCTTTAGCATTGCGAAGTTAGAGGAGTTATTCATAGACCTCTGTGAAAAAATTTAGATTAAAATTTTAGCCGGTTTTCCCGGCTTGGGTGTGTTAAATACATATTTATTTGCCCAGTTGTCAAATTGTTGATGGTCGCAACGAATTGTCACGCAACCAGGCAGAAGTCTTGGTTTCAAGCTTTCTATAAAAGTGCTTGTACTCAACAGCAGCTTACTTCACGTCGCAACTAGACCAGCTCGGCAGAAATAACCCACCATGAAAACTCTCACCCTGCTTCATCAACTATGTGAGGGGTGGGTAGTAAAGCTGATTGTCATTCTTTAGGTGGGTATTTTACCAAACATAAAATATAGCCTCAAAGCCATTCACTTTGAGGCTATTCTCCTTCAAACTATTAACGCCTGAAGTAAGACGATCGCGGCTTTTTTATGGCTGTTACTGACCAGGAGCTTCCGGACTATCGGCAGCAGGGTTTTGTTGACTGCTGGATGTTGAATCTGTTGCACTCGATTCGTCTTGAGCTGGAGTGCGATCGCTCTCACTTTCGGACTGTGTGGGAGCAGTTTGTGTCGAAGGTGCTTGTTGAGCCTCAGGCTGCTTTGGCTCAGCATTGGGCACAGTAATGTTGATGTTAGGTGCCGGAGCTTGCTGTTGAGGTGCCGGAGCCTGCTGTTGAGGTGCCGGAGCTTGCTGTTGAGGAACTGGAACCAAAACATCCCTAGTTCTTTCAATGATCGTGGTTTCTTTTCTAGGAGCTTGCTTTGCTTCAGGAGCTGGCTTCGCTTCAGGAGCTGGCTTGGCATCTGGTTGTCTAGGAACCACAATATTTGGGATAACCGGAGCGGGTGCGTCATTCCGTTGGTTTAAAAAGAACCAAGTACCAGCGGCCAAGCCTACCAGCGAAGTCAGGAGCAAGCCAATTACCAAGCCACTCGCGGCATTGTTGTTATCCCGAACCGCTAAATTCTCTTCTTGGTAGCTGCGCTCGGAGACTCGCCCGCTAACGTAACCATCCCGGTAGGAGTCAGCGTTAGGTTTAACAACGCCATTATTAACTGTTTCTGTTCGCGTTACGTTGGTGTGAGTATGACCGTTAGCGTCATTGTAAGAATCCTGACGAACTTCACGGTTATAAGTTTGGTAATCCTTTGGATTAGTCATAGCTGTTGATAAACTCCAAAAAAATGTAGATAAAATAGAACCTTGAAAGTCTGTCGGCGTGACGCACTTTCTTTCAAAAAAGAATTCTTAGCTTTGTTGTAGTTTGATTCGCTACTTCTGCTTGAATTGTTTTCAGAATAACTTTTGCAAACGCACGAATGGCTCTATCTCAAGAGCGTATTCTTACTTCTATCAAAGGACTGACTGTTTCAATAACTGCTATAAGCTATTAGCGAAAGCTGATAGATATAGAGCAAGCTTAGTCAAGGGAAACTACTTTCAATTAAAAAAGTATCTTTACTAAATCTTTATTTTTTTATGGGCAATCTTTACTAAATATTTATAGATAAAAACAACCAGTTATGCTGAGTATTAAGCCATTTGTAGCGGTGAGCGTTTATAGAGAAATGGCACTGACATAAGGAGAAATGCGAGAATTCGTAAGTTTGTTCCGTGCGACTAAGCGTTACCCAACATTTCAAAGGGTTTGGCTGGGTTCGTCGAAGGAAATCCAGCCTACGAGCTTCAGGCTTAAGTCAGTGACTCATGGCAAAGGTAAAAATTAAGCCGTAACCAGTAACGATAGCGATCGCGTCTGGGAATCCACTATCATCAACGAGAATCTAGACGGAGTATTCCCCGAACCGCTATTGATGCCAAGTAATCCGGGAGAGCGATCGCACTCCTCTCTCTGTTCTAGGTACCTTCACACCGAGGATAAGTAATTAGATAGAATTTGGTATCATTCACCAAATGGTTAGCACCATTCGTGCTACAATTGTACTACAAAACGGGGTTAGCTGCTTTTTCCTAAAAGATAGAATACTACAAAAACTTTTGTAGGAAGGTTATTCAGCTAAATTATTTGTAAAAAAATTCTTATAAAATATGACAGAATTAGCAGGCGTTGCACTCGTTGATAAAAATTTAAAACTTGATTCAGGAGCGGCGTTTATTCTTACTCAACGTCATACATATAATCGAGTAATCCAAGTTAATCCAGATTGGGAAATAGAAGTGTGTTCAAGTAGCCCTTATGTAGTTGCTAGAGGCAAAAATGCAACAGAGTCAACAGTTTTTGAGCTAGCATATGAATATGTACAAATAGGGCTTGACTTACTTTCTATCAATCATGGGATAGATTTATCTGTTTGTAATAATAGTATTGAAGAGCATCTGATATGGTGGCGCGAAGGCTCAACTCAAATTTTGAGAATAATATTTGTATGCAATCATAACCTAAAATGTTCTGCTTTTGGATTTCAAAGAGATTCATCCGGAAATATAATTCCTCCGCCGCCAATTCAGAAAACAGAATACCACGAAAGCCTAAGATATCTGAGATTAGCACAAGCAACTAACGATCTATTTGATTCATATCGAAATATGTATTTATCACTAGAGTTGCTTGTTAGCTATATAGACCCTAAAAGAAAAGACGAGAAAGAATGCGTCTGGTTAAAGCGAATTTTAACGCAGCCAAGTCCAATTTTTAAAACAAATAAACCTTTTGAAAAAGCTACAATTACAGATATCTATAAGGTTCGTTGTAGCTTGTTTCATGCCAAAGAGGGAAAGCCTGTTCTGGTTCCCTATAAATTACAGGATCGAAAAACAGTCACAAAAGTCTTAAAACAACTAAGACAAATAGTTCTTTTCCTTACAGAAACCATACTAAATACTAAGCCGATAAGACGAGATGGAGGTCTAAGTATATCTCAAGATGTTTTTGATGCAATTGGGGCAGAAGTTTACTCAAATTTTAAGATTCTAGTTTCTGATAATGATGCGATGTTATCAGGCGCAGATGAAACTATTAATAACATTGACTATAAGTTAACGGTGCCCCTGGATACTAGTTACGACGATAACTTCAGAAAGCTTGGTCAAAAAGCTTTATTTGGTGTAATTGCAGGCTCTAAGTTAAAAACGCTAAAGAGAATTACAGGGCTTGTTTTGAAAAAAGGAGAGGAATTGGGCGCTACAGCGGGATTAGAAACAGCATTAACCTATAAATCTATTGATCGACTGGAAGCATTAATTATTTTCAAGGCTAAGATAATCGATGTATAAATATCTATTTTAAATAGGATTCAGCTACATAAGGCTGAATGACTAATAATTTCTGAAACTGCGATCCCTTCTCGCATCCTCCCCAACTACCTACAAACTCAGCTGAAAAAGTGACAATCAAGCTATAACTAGCAAACGATAAAGTCATGGCTGAAGTAGAAATCTACAGCGCAAGCGTGTGTCCCTATGCCCATCGAACGCGGTTGGCGCTGCTTGAGAAAGGTGTAGAGTTTAAACTGATCGAGATTGACTTGCAAAATAAGCCGGAGTGGTTCGCAGATATCTCGCTTTATGGCAAAGTCCCAGTCATTAAATACGGTAGCGCTGCGTTTGAGAATCCACTATCATCTCTTTTCGAGCAACAGTCGCAATTTCCCTAACTGGAAGATTTCTTTAATAAATAATGTTCTACCGTCCCTTTGTCATCTTGATAAGTCTTTGAGTAATTTTCGTCGATGTAAGTGTTGAATTGACTATTACTCTTAAATGTTTCAATCCATCTTGCTAGGACAATTTGTTCGGGACGATACTTTGTCAAAACAGCAATAATATCATCGAAAGTCAAATTTCCCGATTTAAATCGTTTATCTGACATAACGGCAAGTTCTGGAGGAACCGGCAAACCCGCATAAAAAGCGTATATGGGACGATCCGTGAATATCCATTGAGTGGAATCCTTGTGTTTTAACACTAGATTCATAACTTCAAGACTTTTGGGTGGTCTTCCTTTAGGCTTAGCAGGAATCGCAATCATAGAGACAATCAAAAGTGCTGTGGCTAAAATGGGAAAAATTAGCTTTTTGAAGTTTAGGGATTTTGGATTACAATTCCACCCTTCTGGAAAAAAATTAATGACTAAAGCAACTCCATAGCCAGCTAACCAGCAGATGGGAATCGCCAGTAAAGGATAGTAGTGATACCAAACAGGTTTATGCTTGAGGAGAATTAGGCTAGCAGTCACTAGCCATGTTATAGGAAAAATCCCCTCTCTTTGTTTTTTAAATAAAATTGCTAGACTACCAATGAATGCCAAAAATACATAGTCATAGTCTTGATAAAGAAAGTAAGGTAAATTTTCAATATTATTAAAGGTTGTGGATTGACCTTGAACTTTCTCTCCCAAGTGTGCTTGAACTAGCTGTTCATAATTAAAAGCTTGAAAAATTAAGCTAACTCCTAGATAGATAACTGCAATAAAAATTAACCATAAAAGCAGAGGAGATAAAACAGAGGAAGGAAAGAAGTTTTTTGATTTACTTCCCTCCGGTTCTCGGAGTTTAAAATCCAGCAGATAAAAAATCATTAAAGGAACCAGAAATATAGTAAATAGTTTCGTTTGCAAAGATACTGCTAAAACGGCTCCTGATAAAATAATGAAACGTTTACGACGCTGCCGTTTGTAGAGAGTTAGGAAATAAACAGAGAGCATTGCCAGAGATAAAGAGGGAATCCCAATCATCACGGAAATGCTGAGTCTAAGAAATAGCCATGAGGTGAAGAGTAATAGTGTAGCAACAAGCGCAGGTATTTTTCCTAAAGAGAAGCGTATAATTTGATAAAAAGACCAAATTAGAAGTGCTGAAAAGAGTATAACCAACACCCGTGCCGCAAAAACTGAATATCCAAATACATTAAACCAGTAAGATAAAAAGACGGTGAATAGAGGAGGTTGATCGTTCCATATCTGCGTGTATAGAGAAAAGCCTTGCGAGTATAAAAGCGCTTTGATTAAATTTAATCCCTCGTCATAATCGAATTCAAAGGCTTCTTGAACTGGTCTGATGGCAAGTACAAAGCCAATATAGAGAAATAGGATGATTATCGAAAAAAAGATATTCTTTAAATGGGTCATTTTTAATAAAATATTTAATTTTATAGGCGGCGAACGCCTAAAGTTCATAATTGATGAGAGGCTAATGGTAAATGAAGAGGATATTTTTAATACATTTTAAAAAACTAATTGCACTCCGGAACCCCACCCCAACCCTCCCCGTTAACGGGGAGGGAGAAAGGAGAAAGGGAGAAATCCTAGCTGAGGATGGGTTATATAAATTTTCACAAGAGAGATACTCCCAATTAAATAGCTAGCAGACAAACCTTATGTAGGTTTTTATGTAATAGGTGAAATTAGTCAAGCGTTTATATTATGTATCTGACCTTATTACCTCGACCTCACCAATGATTGCTTGGGTTCCTGGGGAATTTCCGACCGCATCACGGACTTCCAATGCTTGTCCGTTGCTGGGCGAATACCACCCTACCTCAAGACGGTAGCGATTGGGTGGCGTACCGGGTGTAACTGTAAGTTTATGGACATCGCGTAAGACTGTACCTGAAGTTACTTTATCTGTGAAAAAATAACCATCCAGCGGACGTGCATCGGAACGGTTTTGTAGCTTTCCTTGCGTGTCGCGCAGGCTTACGTTAATCGTCATATCAGGGGAGAGCGGTGCCAAAAATTTCCAGTAAAATGTTACTACCAGCGCTTCACTAGGCGATATTTTAGAAGTATTCAGGTCATAACCGAGCAATCGCACCTGCTTGCCGAAAGACAGAGAAAGCGGAACCTGAATGCGTTCTAAATCCTCTGGTAAAGGCACGGGGCCAGGATACACTCGTGCATAGTCAATATCGTGCAATCGTGCTGCATATAACGGTTGCTGCGCGGCAAAGTAAGCGATCGCTTTCGGTTCTGGTAATTGACGCTGGAATTGGTTGTAGTACAATACCACGCGATTCCCCGTTGTCCAAGGTTGAGGATCGGGCAGGATATCTTTTTCTATCGGTAAAGTTTGACCGTGAAAATAGGCGGCAAACGAGGAACTATACCAACTAGCGACTTTGATTTCTTTGGCATTGGGTGACTGATTCAACCATTTAGCCGCTAAGTCCAGACCCTCGCCTTGACCGATCATAAATATCTGTTTGGCAGTACCCGAACCACCCAGCAAAGGGTTGTAATAGCTTATGTAATAAGGATAGTAGGGGATAAGAACGATAAGTTGTAATCCGAAAAGCGCGATCGCTGTCGTTACGCCTCGGTTAATTCCCCACTGACCAATGTGATGCTTCCCAAACCGACACCGCAGTGCCTCCGCGCCGCGTCCGACCCAAACCACTATTTCTAGCCAGCCAACCGCAGATAGCAGTGCTAGCACTGGCAAGAAAAGATTAATGTAACGGTCAATCTTACTGTCGCTGACTGAGAGGATCAGCAGCACGCACAAGGGAACTAAAGCGAGTGCTGTTACTTCCGGCATCTTCTTTTGGTGACGCCGTAGCTTGGGGATTAGCAATATCGCTAAAAATGCCACCAACCCCACTTGCAGAACGGGTGAGAGACGATACGCCAGCACTAGCGGATAAAAAAGTAGTCCCGGCGAATCAGTGATTTGCCCTAAAAAGAAAAGTACGCCTCTGGCTGACTCTTTCAACAGACCTTTATAAATCTGCGCCACAACATAGGAAGGGGACACCCACATCGCAGGCCAAATTAGAACGATTGTCCCTAAAATGCTCAATCCCCACCACCTGAAATCTGCCAACTGCCGCTTCCAACCCCTTGGAGGAAAGCTAGTTCGCCAGATTCCCGACTCAATTAGCGCTATCGAGAGGGCAACAGCAGGCAAGATAAATAGAGCCGTCACTTTTGTCGCTGTCGCCAGTCCCATAAATACTCCAGAGGCGACAAGCAACTGGCGACGATAGCGGTAGCGATCGCTCCGCAGATACAGTAAAAATAGCAGCAACGCCAAAATACTAAAATCAGCCATCAGCGCGTCAGTAGTGAGGTAGCGCTGATAAGCTAAAAAGAAGGGTTCTAGTAGCAGTAGGCTAAGAGAGCATAGCGCGACGGATTGCCCCAACAGCCGCTTCGTGAGGATATAAAAACACACCATACACGCTGAAGCGATCGCAGCCTGTAGCAAGCGCGGCAGCACGTAGAAGAGGATGGGGAACTGAACTTGGTTTAAACAGGCATTCAGGTCTAGTGGCTGATTCAGACCTAGCAAGCCTGGAAACTGCTGGTGCAACAGACAATTCGCTAACATACTGCTGCCAATCACCCACATATTGGTGACGCCTGGATGGTGACGGCGATAGGTGCCAGTTAAATCTCCTTCCAGCAAGTTCTGTATAAAGGTGCTACCGCGAGTCATCCACAGCACTTCATCAGAATTGATGGGAACGGTAATTGCCAGGATGCGTAGCGTCAGCGACACTAGAAAGATGCCGAGCAAAAGAGGAGAGCCTTTTATTTTGATCAATAGAAGTATGTGACTTTAAATTAATAGCCCATTTTCCGACTTTTAGAGGCTGTTTGTAAACATCGGTGAGCAGATAGCCTTGATCTAGCAGTTCTATATAATCCCGAAATGCGAAATCCCCGAATTTTTCAAGAATTCGGGGATTTAAAACTGCTAGGCTCTCATACCTTAAATAGGATTGCCCTATTAAGCTTGATTCGTGATAAAAAAAGTTTACTTCCTAGACAACAGTAACTCTATCACTTCAAACGCCCAGAACGTAGGATGCTTACAATTAGCCACAAACCCAGGAAGCTAGCAGCAGCAAATAAACCATTGCTTAATAAAGATAGCCCCCCTCCTGTTTGAGCATTGCTGGAGATAATCGCCGCCCCGATAATTAGGGAACCCACGACAACACTAAAGGAAAGGCGGTTAGCAGAGTTCTCCAAACTTCGGCGAAATGGAATGATATCTGGCATCTTGATATTCCACTTCAAAGTTTCAGAAGTGATTCTTTCGAGTAGCAACTCCACTTGGCGGGGAGATTCTAAAGATAAACTTTTAATATCTAAAGCTGTTCTCAGCAAAGCTTGCAACGGGTCATCCCCGAATAATTGACGCCGGAATAAATCGGTCATCAAAGGCTTAATTTCCTCGATGAGATTCAAGTCTGGGTCAAATAAATGCCCTGTGCCCTCCAAATTTGCTAGCGTTTTTGAATATAATCCCATATTGCTAGGCAAGCGGATTTTATTGTCGCGGGCGACTTGCAACACTTCATAAAAAACTTGACTCAAATTGATTTGCGACAGACTCAGGTTGTAATACTTTCGCAACAGCTTTTCAAAGTCACTTTCTAACTTTGCTAAATTTGCTGGTTGAGCCGATTCAGCTAATTGCAAAGTCAACTGACTACAGCGACGGGCATCAATATTTGCGATCGCTAACAGCATCTCCGTTAAAATCTGCTGAGTCCGGGGGTCTAGTCGCCCGATCATCCCAAAGTCAAGCAGCGCTACGCGACCATCTCTCAGATAAAAAATATTGCCTGGATGCGGGTCAGCGTGAAAGAAGCCGTCAAGATACAACTGTTGAAAGAAAACGCGACACAGTAGCCGAGTGATGTCTCGCCGCTGGTCGCTGGGGCTTTTACCGTCGTTGATTTGCTCGAAATTTGCCTCTAGCAACGGTACCCCATCTAGCCATTCCAGTACCAATAGCTTTTGGGTGGTTAACTGCCAAATAATTTCCGGAATCACCACCTGCTTCGGGTCAAACCAGCGGCTGGTCGATAAATTGCGGCGTAGCTGGTTGGTGAAATTGGCTTCTTGGGTAAAATCAAGCTCAGCCAGCAAAGCATTAGAAAATTCGTTCGCTAAAGCGACAATATCGATATCTGGCCCAATATCGGTGCGAGCAACTAAATCGGCTAAACCTTTAATGATGGAAATATCTTGAGAGATAATCGCATCAATTCCCGGTCGCTGCACCTTCAGAGCCACTTCCCGCCCATCTGCTAAGGTGGCGCGATGCGTCTGAGCAATTGAACCAGCAGCAACCGCCACCGGGTTGATGGTGCTGAAAACCTCCTCCATCGGACGATCCAATTGCTTCCGAATCACCACTTCAACCTCTGACCAAGGCACGGGCGGTACCTCAGATTGAAGCGTTGACAGTTTTTCAATGTAGTCCGCCGAGAGTAAGTCAGGGCGAGTCGAGAGCAGTTGCCCCAGCTTGACATAGACTGGCCCCAAATCCACTAAGATGTTGCGAAGGACGGCGGGAGTCGGCAGCCTCGGTTCATCAGCTTTGCCGCCGGTCAAGAGCCGTCTCATGTAGTCCCAACCGTTGCGGAAGACGACCTCAAGGATTTCTCTTTGGCGAGAAGTGGTTTGGGTTAAGGAAAACACGGGTTTTAAGGGATAGCTAATGGAATCATGGAAGTCTGGCTAATGGGTCTTGAACAATTCGCAATTCGCCATTAGCCATCATCCCTCTTATTAATACTTCATACTTCCAACTTCTGCCTTCCGTTGGAGGGTAGATTACAGCAACTTTTCAAGCTTCGGATCGGTTCGTAGCAACTCAAGAACCTTTTTGATTTCTTGGGTGCGGTCTTTTTGGACAATCAGCGTGACATTGCGATCGCGCACAATCACTACATCCTCCATCCCAATCGTCACGATTACCTCATCCTCACCCTCGGCGTAGAGAATCGCCCCTTGCGTATCCATTCCCACGTGAGTCGCCAGTTCTACATTGGGCTTATCGCCTTTCAGCAACCGTTCGATGGCGTTCCAATCTCCCAAATCGTCCCACCCGAAGGACACTGGCAGCACATAAGCTAGCTGCGTCTTCTCCATCAGCGCATAGTCGATACTCTTCTTCGGCACCTGAGAGTACGCTTCGACACCTTTTTCTTCGAGAAGATCCATCATTTCCGGCGCGTAAGTGCGAAGTTCATCTAGCACGACCCCAGCTTGGAAGATGAACATTCCGCTATTCCAGCTGAATCGACCCGTTGCCAAAAACTCCTCTGCCGTCGGGCGGTCGGGTTTTTCCGTGAATCGGCTGACGCGGTAGGTGGGAAATTCCCCAACCTTGCCAGTTTCTTCCCCTTGCTCAATGTAACCGTAGCCCGTAGATGGATAATTCGGCTGAATCCCCAGCGTCACAATCGACGGCTGAGTTGCTGCCAAGCTTGCACCGGCTTCCAGCGTTTGTTGAAAAGCCTTCTCGTCTGCAATCCAATGGTCGGCGGGGAAAAAGCCGACAACCGCGTTTTCTCCATACCGCTTGGCAATTTCCAGTGTTGTCCAAGCGACCGCTGGGGCAGTATCGCGCCCCTCTGGTTCTACCAGCAAATTTTCTGCTGGTAGGTGGGGCAGTTGTTCTTTCACCCCATCTGCCAGCAAAGCCGAAGTAACGACCCATAGCTTCTCCCAGCCTCCAGCCAGAGATAACAGCCGGTCGGCAGTTGCTTGCAGCAAACTCTTACCGCTGCCATCCAAACTTAAAAACTGCTTGGGTCGGTGCTTGCGGCTGAGAGGCCAGAAGCGTTCCCCTTTACCACCGGCGAGAATGACAGGTATTAGCGATTGGTTCATTTTTGGCTTTAGCGATTCTTTTCGGCTCTATGTTAACCTTGACGCGATCGCGATCGCTGTTTAACCTTTGTGCTTACTCCCGGTCAAACGCCTCGTGCAACTTCTCCCAAATTTCTGTAGAAACCAACCTGTAGAAACAAGCTTAAGGCACCGCTGCAATGTCATTTCCTTTGGGAGATGGAGAACCTAAAGTTATAATCCACCTTGGAAATAAGTCTCCAGAAAGATACATATAGTCTGCGGTTGTGGTGATGAGGTAAACGTGGAAGAAGGTATCAAACAGTCTCAAACCAGTCCAGACCACGAAATGTCTAAAGGTTCTGGCAATCAGCAGGAACCCCGTACAGATGCCGTTGATGACGATTCCGATACCTCACCCCAATCGCAGACAAGCGATGTGGCAAATGAGGTTTCGCCCCAAAGAAATAGCTTGGGGCGGCGCTTGTTATGGATCGCTGTCTTTATCATCACAGCAACAGTTTCTGCCACAGTAGGAGCAACTTTAGCACTGATTACCCCTTTGTCGCCGATCGTTGCCTCCCAGACTCCAGGAGAAAAAACTGCGACTGAGGGATGGGGTCGAGGTTTTCAGTACCGTCTGGCGCGACCCGTCAATATCCTGGTTATGGGAATTGACCGCCTCCACAACTCACCAGATAATTCGCCGGATAATTTCACTGGCAACAGCGATACGATGCTGCTGTTACGGTTAGACCCGACTGACCATTCTGTGAAAATGCTTTCCATTCCACGAGATACGCGAGTGGAAATTCCGGGCGTTGGTTTTAACAAGATCAACCAGGCGAATGTCAACGGGGGCGCAGCCTTATCCGCACGAGTTGTCAGCCGTACCCTAAACAACGTCCAGATCGATCGATACGTGCGAGTCACCACCGATGCCTTTCGGGAGTTGGTGGATTTGGTGGGCGGCATTGAGGTATTTGTTCCTCGCCAGATGTCCTATGTAGACGAAACCCAAAAACTCAAAATCGATCTTTCCCCAGGCTGGCAAACTCTCAATGGCGACCAAGCAGAACAATTTGCGCGGTTCCGAAATGACAAGAACGGCGATATTGGTCGGGTGCAGCGACAGCAAGCCCTTCTCAAGTCGTTGCGGCAGCGTCTGACGAACCCAGCCGTATTGCCTCGCTTGCCTCAACTGATCCGGGTGATGTGGAAGTACGTTGACACGAATCTCAGCTTAGAAGAAACCCTAGCGCTGGCAAATTTTGGCATCAACTTGGAGCAAGATGATTTCAAAATGGTGTTGTTGCCCGGTCGATTCAGCGACCCCCAGGAGTACATTGCCAGCTATTGGATTCTGGATTCCGAGGGGAGAGATCGCATCATGCGCCAATATTTTGGGCAAGAAACGACTCTTGCCTCTGTAGAGGAAAGCCGTTCTCTTAGCACCCTGAGAATCGCAATCCAAAATGCCACCGAGCAGCCTGGTATCGCTTATCGCGTTTCTGAATATCTGGCGGCGAAGGGATTTGTAAATGTTTATGTTGTCAATGATTGGCCCGACCGCGAACGCCAAACCCAAATTATTGTCCAGCAAGGCGATTTAACAAAAGCAGCGGCTTTGAAAAGAGTGCTGGGCGTCGGTCATATTGAAGCGGCTTCTATCGGTGATTTGGAATCTGAGATTACCCTACGAGTGGGTGAAGACTGGCTCGATACAATGAAAAATGTACAATAAAAAATTGAAAAGCTGCCTTATTTTTATCTTTGATTGCAGACGAAGCTGGAGAGCCTTAAAAAGAACAACTTGCTTTTTAAATTTTTGATTAATCCTATGCAACCTTTAACTTCAAAAGCAATTAAAAATTTTGTGGTGCGCGTGCTTAGCGGTATCTTGCTATTAGCTTTGGCATGGCTGTGGGTGATGTTGAGCGCTACTCCTGCTTTTGCTCAGGCAGGGACAATTAATTACACCAATATTAATTTGGAAAATCGGGATTTCTCGAATGCTGATTTAGTTGGTGGTGTATTTGTCGCAGCTGAAATGCGAGGAACAAACTTCCAGGGAGCTGACCTTACCAATGCGATTTTGACCAAGGGAGTGTTATTAAAAGCAAATCTGGAAGGAGCAAACCTGACTGGGGCTTTGGTAGACCGAGTAACGTTGGACGAGGCTAATTTAACCAACGCGATTTTAACGGAAGCGACGTTGACGCGGACTCGCTTCTACGACACCATCATTACGGGCGCAGATTTTACGGATGCACTAATTGACCGCTACGAAGTGGCTCAGCTCTGTCAACGAGCAGAAGGTGTGAACCCAATAACGGGTGTTTCTACGCGGGACAGCTTAGGCTGTCGCTAAACGGTCGTTCGCCAATTGTTGCATAGGCTCCCAGTTGAGGACATCTTGGAGTAATGCCTGATAGCCTGCAACATTGGGGTGGAGTCCGTCTTCGGTCAGATGCGATCGCCACCAATCTTCACCCCGATTCATCCACAGCTCGAAAATATCTAGATAAGGAATCTGTCGCGCCTGACACGCTAACCGCGTTGCTTCTTTATAGCGATATTGATCGCCGTGATTATAGTAAAAACAGTCCAAAAATGGCATTTTCGCCTCATCTACCGGCACCATCCCCACAAAGAGTACCGGACAGAATCTTTGGGTTAGCGTTGCGGTAGCGCTCTGAGTACATCGCTCCAGCAACAAATCCATTTCTGCTTTGAAAACTTCAAAATCGGTAAAATTCCGCCCAGTCGGTCGAGCCAACCGAGCCGAATCATTGACCCCGACTGATAGAATAATTGCATCGGGTACGCGATTTCTCAGCTCACCGCGATGGCGAAACTCCTGCTCTAACCGCTGTTGCACTTGGCTGATGCCGTCACCCCGGACACCCAAATTGTAGAGAACGTGTCCCGGACTATCCGGCAGCATCCAGCGACGCCGCAGCCGCTCTACCCACCCGCCACCTTCCGGATCGCCGAATCCATAAACAAGACTGTCTCCCAGTGCTACAAGCTTCAGAGGATGGCGATCGCTTTCAGGAAACGGCTTAATCGTAGGAGGGACAAGGGTTTGCATGGACTGTAATCTCGAACTTATTTTCAGAATGATATAGATAGATTGATAAGAATCTACATAATATTAAACGATTCTTTGTCTTGAAAGAAATTCTTCAGTGAATCTCCGGGCGGTGCTAACAGCCACAAAAATTGGGGACTCCTGCTAGACTGAAGGGTGCAAGGTGACAGGAGGGTCGCGCGACTGTGCGCCGCTACTCACGAACAACAATTAACAACTAATCCAACGTGATGCAAAAGCGTTTCAAGTTTGATACAACCGAAGTTTTACTCCGGGCTGAAGAGCTGGTGAGTGCTGCTTCCAATCGCTACCGGATTACCGTTCAAGTAGCGAATCGCGCTAAGCGCCGTCGCTATGAAGACTTTGATAATGTTGACGATCCGATGATGAAGCCAGTGCTGCGGGCGATTCTGGAAATGTCCGATGAGCTAACGCAACCGGAAATTATTGGCGATTAGATAAAAAACAACAAGCAAGATGAAGCGACAAACCAGAAAATTTCCCAAGCGAATGCTACGTTTTGCCGTTGCCTCTCTAACGGCGCTGTTTTTATTTCCTTGGGGAAGCATCTTTGATCCTTCATCCTCGCTTTTTCATCTTTCCGAACAGCCTGCGATTGCCCAGATGTACGGAACTCAGGATGTCTGGCGGCAAGTTTATCAACGCCTACCGGATTTGCCGCTAGAAAATCAATACATCAGCAAGGAAACTGGCAAGCAGGCATCGGAAAATACGCTCGTGGGGCGCATCATCCGCTATCACGTTTATGTAAAGTCACGTCCGCCCAATTATCGGCTGGACTGGAAACTGACCTTAGCGGACTATCTGGGCGCAAACGAACTAATCCAGGAGTCGCTATATCCGGGTTATGATACGTTGCAGAAAAATCCCATGCAGAGCGATCGCGCGGTCATTGAACGTCTGAATCGAGCGCAACGAGACGCCTTAGTTCAAGTCCTCGTGAGTCTATTCACTCCCAATTCTCAGCAGCAGGCACCCGTACCTTCTCCCAGCGCTTCACCTCAGCCACAGGCAGCACCCAAACCCAGTGGAGGGCTAGCACTGCCTCAGCCAGGAGATGCTCAGTTACTCAAGTAATGAAAAATTAAAAACTAAAAATGTAAGAAAAGCGCTTTAGTTTTTGATTTTTAATGACTTTTATGGAACGTCTCATCAAAAGTGGAGTTGGCTGGCGCATTGGCTGGAACCCTAACACGACTGAGTTTAAAGGGTTAGTTGGTGGGGATGATTGGGCGATAGAGCTGACAGAGGCAGAGTTAAATGAGTTTTGTCGCTTGCTGGCGCAATTGGCAGAAAGTATGAGCCAGATAGCGGCTGAGTTGATGGATGAGGAGAAAATCGCCTGCGAAACTGAAAGCGACTTACTTTGGATGGAAGTGGAGGGCTACCCCCATGCTTACAGCCTTCGCTTCATTCTCCACACGGGACGGCGGGGTGAGGGTAGCTGGAATGAGGCAGCAGTACCGGGTTTGATGCAAGCGGCTCAAATGTTAAAGGTTTTCTGATTGCATCTTGACAGCTTTAAGAAAGCTGATATAGAATATAAGACTGTGCCGGGGTGTAGCGCAGGTTGGTAGCGCGCAGCTTTGGGGTAGCTGAGGTCGTGGGTTCGAATCCCGCCACTCCGATTAGTCCGGCAGAATCCGTTAAGTTGAAAGGGGCGAGTTCTCCTGAGGGAGATAAAAAATCGCTCATTATTGTCATAGAAGTCATAGAAGCTCATGGCTTAGCGTGTAGGGAGCCTGTATCGCGGTTATTGTTGTGGAGCGATCGCTTATGCTCAGACGTTTAACCAGCCGCTCTCTGCTGACGGCAGCTATTTTTCTGGTTGTGACATCGCTTACCCTAATAATTGTCCTATTAACTAAGCAGCCAGTTATGACATCTCAACCCCAGCTGCTAACCGATCCCTTTCTACAACTGCCGACCGAAACAAGCGTGCGAGTCGTGTGGTTTACTGAGTTTGCTGGTGAGCATCGTGTCGCCTACGGTGAGAATCTGGCTCGCAGTGTCGTCGCCAGTACCACCAAACTCAGCCGCACTCGTGAGGATAGTCAATCGCGGGTAGGAAATCAGACTCAAGACGGTCAGATTTACCAGCAGCCGACCAGCCGAGACATCTGGCGGCACGAAGCAGAGGTGACTGGGTTAACTCCTGGCACGCGAGTTTCTTATCGCGTCACTAGCCTGCGGGAAGATGGTACGAGCGTTAGCAGTAAGGTATTCACGCTCGCCCCCAAACCCACACCGGGCACATCACTGAAAATTTTGCTGACTTCCGACCACCAGCTCAAGCCGATGACATCTGCCAATCTTCAGAAGGTCGTTGAGACCGTCGGGCAAGTAGACGCTGTCTTCTTTGTCGGTGACTTAGTCAACATTCCCGACCGTGCCTCCGAGTGGTTTGATGATAATCGGGGGGGTGCCTTCTTTCCTTGCCTCCAAGGTCGCAGCAGCTACGAACTTGAACACAATGAACTTGAACACAATGGTGTCAAGACGGTTTATCGGGGTGGACAGATAATTCAAAACGCCCCCATGTTTGCAGCGATTGGCAATCATGAGGTGATGGGACGCTTCTCGATGGAAAGTAGCTTAAACGACCAGTTCGATGACTCCTATCCTCGTTGGGCTGCTCAGGAAGTTTATGCACAAAAGGCAGAAGAAAAAAAGGCTGAGCAACTAAACCCCGGTGAGGACACGAAGCGCAATTTCGCGTCTCTTCAACAGTTAAAAGATAATTCTTTTAATACCAATACTTACGAAGAAATTTTTACTTTACCTGAAAGCAAGGAGGGTGGAAAAAAATATTATGCCGTCACATTTGGTGATGTGCGGTTGGTGGTACTTTACGCGACCAATGCGTGGCGTTACTGGGGATTGGAGGAGAAGACAAAGGGAAGATACCGCGAACCAGAAAAACACTTAAATAACCCGGAGAAGTGGGGATATGGGCAGCACATCTTTGAGCCAATTGCCAAGGGTAGCGAACAATACACCTGGCTCGAAAAAGAACTGAATAGCCCGGAGTTTAAGCAAGCAAAGTATAAAGTTGTGATGTTTCATCACCCACCACATTCACTGGGGGATAACATTGTCCCTCCTTATACCGATCCGGTGCAGACAATCGACCGAGATGCGAATGGCAATATTAAATCGGTGCGTTACAAGTACCCTAGAGAAGCAGATTACATTATCCGAGATGTGGAGCCGTTGCTAGAGGCTGCTAATGTGCAGTTAGTATTTTATGGGCACTCGCACCTGTGGAATCGCTTTGTCAGTTCTACCGGGATGCACTTTTTAGAAACCTCGAATGTCGGCAACTCCTACGGTGCGGCGCTGGGCGAAAAGAAGCGACCTGTACCAGAAGAGTATCAAGAGAATGATATCCTAACGGGCGATCCGAATGGGTTGGAAGCAGTGGTACCGACCATTGCGCCGCTGATAGGTGAAGATGGGAAGCCATTGTCGTATGTGGCAAGTAATGAGATGACGGCATTTAGTATCTTCAACACGGGTACGGGTATGGTGAGCAGTTACCGTTTTGATACGCGAAAACCGGACTCAGAGGTGGTAAAGTTTGATGAATTTAAGCTGAAATAGAGGAAATTTACCCGGCAAGTTATCGAGTAGGCAATGAGCGCGATCGCTCAATCATTCTAAAAAGTTGTTACCCCACCATTTTGCAAGCATAAATTGGCTAAAATTAGGTAAAAAAATCCCCTTTACACTTACTTTTATAAGAATCCGATATGAGTTTTGAGATGCCAGTGGTTTATATCCCCGATTTCTCGCTCGAAATCGGGGATTTCGCCTTCACGAATCATTGAAGAAATAGCACAACTTAGCTATCTCGGATTGAAGGAGCCGTTGCCAAAGTTTCTGCTGCTTTTTGCATTGCTTCAAGATCCGAAGATGTCCAGGTACGAGCATCCTGACAATTATGAGCAACTAGCAATCCCCACAACCGAACAGAATTGAGAATTGGCACCACTAAATTAGCGCGTACCTTCATCGTGCGGAGAAAATCGCGGTGGCAAGGGTTAATCGGTTCTAATTCAATATCTGCGATCGCTCGTATCCTTCCTGCTTGGTACAAGGCAGCATATTCATCATTAAAACAATCATCGGGGCCTGTTGAGCCGAAGATCGAGTATTCTCTAGACCTCAAGGACTCAAACGTAACCTGCCCTTTCCATTGGCGATAAAAGTAATATAAAACGACGCGATCGACTTGAAGCAAATCTCTTAGGTCGTCGGTCGTCTTTTGAACTAAAACATCTCGCTCGATACTATTGGCAAGACGGTTAGCAAATGCTCGCAAACCCGGATCGCTATCTTGTATAGCAGGACTAGAGTCAGAATCTCTGTTGAAGTTACTTTGCACGGGAAGACAAATCCGACTGAGTTATGACAATTGAATGTTTTTTATGATAACGCTATAGTCCAAATAGCATCCACTCTAAAAGCTAAGAGATTGATGCAAACAGCGATCGCTCTTATTTTTTGGGGGTGTGCAATGTCTTATACAGCAGAAATTCATATTTTATACTTCTTGATTCACCAGTAATTGACTTTTTTGTTGCTCAATTGGAATCTCAATTAAGAACTCTGCACCCTGTCCCGGTGCTGAAATACACTTCAGTTGACCGTTATGCTTATCTACAATTTGGTAGCTAATTGACATCCCCAAACCTGTCCCAGAACCGACCGGCTTAGTTGTAAAAAACGGATCGAATAACCGACTGCTGACTTCCTCCGTCATTCCTGGGCCATTGTCAGCAATCTGAATCCTGACTTGATTGGGTTGCACCGTAGAAGTCCGAATCCAAATTGTTGGAGATTCTTCGGGGTTCATCGTTGATGGTTTATTGCCGCGAACGGCGAACGGCGAGCAATGAACTGCTTCGAGGGCATCAATCGCATTCGTCAAAATATTCATAAATACTTGATTAATCTGTCCCGCATAGCATTCAACTTTGGGTAGGTTGCCATATTCTTTGACGATCTGAATACCCGAACGATCCGGTTTAGCTTTCAGACGATTTTGCAGGATTAGCAGCGTGCTATCGATGCCTTCATGAATATCGACAGTCTTCATCTCTGCCTCATCAAGACGAGAGAAGTTTCGTAAACTCAGGACTATTTCGCGGATGCGGTCAGCTCCTACCTTCATAGAAGATAGGATTTTAGGCAGGTCTTCGAGTAGGAAAACCAGGTCGATTTCTTCCGCCTGAGCTTGAATGGCGGCGGGTGGCTGGGGATAGTGTTCCTGGTAGAGCTGAAGCAGGCGTAGTAAATCGAGAGCGTATGCATTAGCGTAAGAGAGATTGCCGGAGATGAAGTTAACGGGATTGTTAATTTCGTGAGCAACCCCCGCAACCAACTGTCCTAAAGAGGACATTTTTTCACTTTGAATCAGTTGAGCTTGAGTTTGCTTCAGTTCGCGCAAGGCGTGTTCAAGCTGAGCGGCTTTAGTTTGGGCAGTGCTGGCGGCATCAAGCTGCTGGTTGTAAAGTTCGGCTTGGTTAATCGCGATCGCTAGCTGGTTGACAACCGCCGAAAGTAATTCCACCTCGCTGTCCGTCCAAGGTTGCACTTGGTTCCGGCGATGACAAGCCAAGGCACCCAGTTCGCCACTCGGTGTCTGTATTGGCAGCGCCAGCGCTGACCGAGTGCCTGCAACGAGTAATGTTTGCGGAATGACTGGATCGTCCGGAGTTTGCACTTCATCCAGGCGGAACATTTCTAAATTCAGCATTTTTTCCTCAAACTTTGGAAAAAATCCCACCGGATAGAAGCCAAGCCAGTTCGCTTCGGTGGAAGTTCTCGCTTCCTTAACAACCTCCCAGCCGGGGGGTGAGGAATGGGGGCGATACCAAGCGAAGGTGCATAACTCAATCCCCATCCGCCTTTGGATCGCCCCGACAGCAGTTTCCAGAATCGTATCTAGGTCGAGGGTATTCCGGATTTGGTTGGCTAGACGGTTAAGTAGTTCTTCTTGCTGGGCAAGTTGTCTAAATCGAGTTTCCGATTGTTGCAGAGCGACTTCAACCTGCTTGCGTTCGGTGATATCGGTGGCAATGCCGCAGATTGCATAAGCAACACCCACCTCGTCGTAAAGCGGAAACTTCATCGAAATGTAGGTGTGTAAGCCGTCGTCTTGAGGAATCACTTCCTCACTTTCTACAGCAATCCCTGCCGCGAGTACCTTTTGATCGTTAGCTTGCATTGCCTCAGCGACCTCATAAGGCAAGAAATCGTAGTCTGTTTTCCCTTTGACTGCCTCTGCATCCACTTTGAGCAAGTCGGCACACTTGCGGTTCATCAACATATTTCGACCTTGAATATCCTTGACGAAGATAGCGGCAGGGGAGTAAGCCAGAATTGCTTGAAGCTGCTGTTCGCTCTCCCTCAGAGCGGCTTCAGCCTGTTTGGCACTCGTGATGTTTCTGGCGGTGCCTGTAGTGCCGAGAACGTTTCCGGCGTCGTCCTTAGATGCGATCGCGTTAAAGCTCATCTGAATCGGCGTTCCGTCTTTACGCAGATGCACTGTCTCGTATTGGAAATACGGCTCACCCTCCAGCAGGCGCAGATGTATCTGCCAGTTCTGCTCCACTTGTTCCGGTGGCTGGAAATCGGTGAACAAACGCCCGATCATTTCTTGGGGATCGTATCCATGCATTTGTTTGACCGCAGAGTTCACAAATGTAAATCGCCCCTGTCTATCCACCGACCAAATCAAATCCTGGGAAGTCTCGACTAAATGGCGGTATCTTTGCTCACTTGCCTTCAGCGCCGCCTCTGCCTCTTCCCGGTTGGCAATTTCGCTTTGTAATTGCCTAATAGCAGCCCTTAATTCGCGGGTACGCTCCTCAACGCGGATTTCTAGCTCTTCTTTGGCTTTCTTGAGTGCTTCCTCTGCTTGTTTGCGCTGGGTGATTTCCCGTGCCACGCCAACTAAACCGATAACCTTTCCTTTGGGGTCGCGGTAGACGCTTTTTGTGGAAAGAAATGTCCGGGTAATCCCTGCGGTGAGTATCGTTTCCTCGACAACTTGAGTCACGCCCGTCGTCATGATTTGGCGGTCAGTCTGCATGACTGGATGTGCCAACTCTAGAGGCAGTAACTCGGTATCATCCTTGCCGATAATTTTCCCTTCCGGTCTGCCAAAAACAGCGGCACCCGCCGAGTTGATCATCAAATAGCGACCCTGAAGATCCTTCACATAAATGGCATCCGGGGTACCTTCAATCACCGCACACACAAGGCTGTAGCTGAATTCTAGTTCTTCTTTGGCTTTTTTCGCAGTTTCCTCGGCTCGCTGGCGCTGGGTGATGTCCGTGTGCGATCCCGCCATCCGAATCGCTTTGCCATTGTCATCTCGCAGCGCTGCTCCCCGCGCTAAAATCCACCGATAGGAGCCATCTTTGTGCTGCAAGCGATGCTGTAATTCGTAATTAGAAGCTTGGCTATTCATGAGATAACCTTGGACGATCGCGATCGCGCGATCGCGGTCATCGGGATGCAATCGTTTTTCCCACTCTTCAATCTGATTGGGCAACTCATGCTCTTCATAGCCCAGCATCTTCTTCCATTGAGGTGAAAAATAGGTTTCGTTGGTTGCTATATCCCAATCCCATAATCCATCTTTAGAACCTTGAACTGCTAAATCAAACCGTTCTCGGCTCTTACGTAACTCTTCTTCAGCGGCTTTCCGTTCGGTAATATCTTCAAAAGTGCAAAGGATGCCGACCACGTTTTCTTCACCATCATGGAGTGGAACTTTGTTACTGTCTATCCAAGACGCTTTACCATCTGCCTTAAGAGCCGATTCAATGCTGTGATATTCTGGCGTATTTGTTTCCATAATTCGTCGTTCGCCATCCCGAAAGAAGTTCGCCTTTTCTTGTCTGCACGGCAAATCGTCGTCGGTTTTCCCAACAATATTTTCTGGCTTGCCAATCCCTACTAATTGGGCAAAGTTCTGATTACACCCTAAATAAACTAAATTCTTGTCTTTCCAAAAGATGAATTGGGGAATATTATCCATCACCAATTGCAGCATTTGTTGCGACTTCCGCAGTTGTTCTTCAACGCAATAGCGCTCAATAATTTCGTTTTCTAGATTGCGATTTGCTGCCTCCAATTGAGCTGGGCTGGGTAACGCGAGGGCTTTGGGAATTAGTGGGACTAAGCTGGCTGCTGTATAAACTGATATTCCAGCCGTTAGCGCTTTGATGAAACCAGCTATCCAATAAATCGGATGCCAAAGCGTCCACACTTCGATTAGATGAGTGGTACCACAAGAAATAATAAAGGTTCCAAATAATAGAAATATCCCTGCGTAGGGTAAATCTTTTCGCTGGTGAACGAAGTAAAAGAGCGTGATAGGAATAGAGTAATAGGCAAGAGCGATTAGCACATCTGATATGATATGCAGCCCTACTAACTCTGGTTTCCACAAGTAACAATGTCCATGTGGAATAAAAGAGTTTGAACCCAAAAAAATCTGCAAAAATTGCAGCATATAGCTCCTACTACGTGTTCCTAATTTTTGCTCAACTTTGTAAACTTGTAGAGTATAAAAACATACAATTGACCTTTACATTTTTTCTCAACGAGAGAAGCTGAGAAGCCAAAATTCTAGAAAATTATGTTTAGTAATTAAAATTTTTAATCCCAGCCCATAGCCACGACAACTGTAATTTTTCTAGAAAACATACTCAATTCGCATAGCGATCGCCGTAATATTACGTATGCCAACTGGAAATGAATATCAATGTTTAACGATTGATAGGTTTTTCTACGCAATTGTTGTGTTAAAAAAGGTCTCTGGCGTTAATGTAGAAAATTAATAAATTAAACGAGAGTTCATTTGTCAAGAGAGCGATCGCTGAAAATTAGCTAGAAAATTACCGACAAAATGCTCAATCGGAGTCGCTGCGGCACTAAAACACTCAAAACTGGGCTTTCTTGCTATAAAAAGAAGAATCACCTTCCGATAATCATTCTTAGAATGCGGCTAGGAAGGATAATGATTTTAAATTCGAGAGCGATCGCTATGGCTGGAACGCAGTGAGTAGCAACCGTTCGGCACACTGGGGTAGATTGTAAAGCTATATTGCAACTCTTGTAAAAAGATTTAGAAATCTGCCAAGCCCGTGTCAGAACCTTAACCTAGAACTTTAAAGGAATGTTGCAAGGGAAACGTCATGGATAAAATGCAAAAGTATCGCTTCGTCTGTACTCTCTCCTTTGGCGATATCTATGGGCAAATCATCGTTTGGCTGATTGTCATCTTCATTAGTCTCGCCTCTGCACTAGCGCTGTGGAGTACCACTCGGCAAATTTACGCCCTAATGACTGTCGGACTCATCCTCGTGCTGTCTTTGCCCTTCTTGCTCTTTGCCTTCGTGACCACGTTGTTTAACCACATTGAGGTTTCTGCAATGGATATCCAGGACACCACTGAGACCGTTGGTGGCAGTTTACCCAACCAAAACCCTGCCCAAGTGACTAGTTGAAGAGCCATCAGTCTTTGGTCAACACTGAGAACTGAGGGCTAAGGACTGAGGACTGAGGACTGAGACGCCAGAACTGGTATTAGGACTAAAAAGAAATTTATGAAGAACTTCCCCGCTTTGTGGTGGGGAAGTTTTTATTTGCGTCAGCATGGATGTAAGAATTCCAAAGAGCGGATCTTAAAGATGCTTGAACACGATGTCGTGATTGTGGGAGGTGGATTAGCGGGGTGTCGCGCCGCCTTAGAGATTGCCCGCACAGAACCCAGCTTAGATGTGGCGCTGATTGCCAAAACTCACCCGATTCGTTCCCATTCGGTCGCCGCGCAGGGGGGTATGGCGGCAACGCTGAAGAATGTAGACCCTGAAGACACTTGGAAAGACCACGCTTTTGACACCGTAAAGGGATCTGACTACCTGGCGGATCAGGATGCGGTGGAAATCCTCACCCGCGAGGCTCCAGACACGATCATCGACCTGGAACACATGGGAGTATTGTTTTCCCGATTGCCGGATGGTCGGATTGCCCAGCGGGCTTTTGGGGGGCATTCTCACCGGCGCACTTGCTATGCAGCGGATAAGACGGGTCACGCGATTCTGCACGAACTGGTGAATAATCTCCGGCGTCACGGCGTCCGCATCTACGATGAGTGGTACGTGATGCAGCTGATTCTGGAAGACGCCCAGGCGAAGGGTGTGGTGATGTACCAGATTCTGGACGGGCGAATTGAGGTTGTACGGGCGAAGGCGGTGATGTTCGCCACGGGCGGCTATGGCAGGGTATTTAACACCACCTCGAATGACTACGCCTCGACGGGGGATGGGTTGGCGATGTCTGCCCTCGCCGGGGTGCCGTTGGAAGATATGGAGTTTGTGCAGTTTCACCCGACGGGCTTGTATCCGGTGGGAGTGCTGATTTCGGAAGCTGTGCGGGGTGAAGGCGCGTATTTGATCAACGCTGAGGGCGATCGCTTCATGGCGACTTATGCCCCCAGTCGCATGGAACTCGCTCCCCGCGATATTACTTCACGAGCGATCGCGCGAGAAATTCGCGCCGGAAGGGGCGTTCATCCCAATGGCAGCGCCGGTGGCCCCTTTGTCTATCTCGACTTGCGCCACATGGGGCGAGAAAAAATTATGAGTCGGGTTCCCTTTGCTTGGGAAGAAGCTCACCGATTACTCAGCATCGATGCCGTAGATCAACCGATGCCCGTGCGCCCTACGGCTCACTATTCAATGGGCGGCATCCCCGTCAATACCAGCGGTCAGGTGAAAAGTGGCCCAGATGGTTTAATTGACGCTTTCTTTGCCGCTGGAGAAGCTGCTTGTGTCTCGGTTCACGGGGCAAATCGATTGGGCAGTAATTCCCTGTTGGAGTGTGTGGTTTATGGCAGAAAAACGGGGGCAACGATCGCGCAATTTGTCCAAAACCGCAAGCTGCCCGAACTGGATGAGCAACCCTATCTGCTAGAAGCTCACTGCAAAATCCAAGCGCAACTAGAACAATCGGGTCAATACCGGATTAACCAAGTGCGTCAAGCCTTCCAAGACTGCATGACTGAGTATTGCGGTGTCTTCCGCAGCGAGGAATTGATGCGCGAAGGTTTGAACAAGCTGCAACAGATTCAGCAGCAATCCCAGGATATTTACCTGGATGATAAAGGTAAACTCTGGAACACTGAAGTCATCGAGGCGCTGGAACTCCGCAGTTTGATTATTGTCGGACAAATGATTCTGACATCGGCGCTCAACCGTCAAGAAAGTCGAGGCGCTCATTACCGCGAAGATTATCCTGAGCGTGACGATGAGAATTTCCTCAAGCACACGATGGCTTTCTATTCTCCAGCCGGGATCGATTTGCGCGATCGCCCGGTAAACATTACTATGTTTGAGCCAAAGGAACGGAAGTATTAAGTGATTAGGTGGAAAGTTTGCAAGTTCATAACCTGCCGACTTTCCACCTGCCCACAGGCGTGCTGGCTGCGAATGGGGGATATATTGCGATCGCCTGTCATGACACTCCCCAAATAAATTTATGTAGATTTATTAATTTCTTCTACCCACAGTTAGATGTATAATTACTTAACAATGAAGGGGAGTAGCTGCTAGCGAAGAATGATGCTAGCCCATCTGAATCAACATACTGGCGATGAGCCTGGTTCAGGTGACAAGCGAAAGAAACTAAAAATAAGCGCCTAGTCGCTGAACTAATTGTTTCAAACCTTGGGAGCGAGACCTTCACCGAGTTCACATCCGATGTGAGCTGCTGGTGAAGTCCCATGTACCCTCCAGAAAGCTCACTCAGATGCGATAGGTAGAACATTCTGAGGAGCTTGAGAGGATGCTGACAGCTTTTACTGCCGGTTTATTATTCATCACTTTTTCCGAATTAGGCGATAAAACCTTTTTCATTGCGGTAATTCTGGCAATGCGCCACTCCCGACGCCTGGTATTTGCAGGAGTCGTGGCGGCATTAGCAGCAATGACGGTTCTGTCGGTTCTCTTAGGACAAGTGGCGTCTCTACTCCCCAAGCATTATCTTCATTTGGCGGAAATTATTTTTTTTGTTGGCTTCGGGGTGAAGTTATTGTACGAAGCAAGCCAGATGCCAGCGGGACCAGACTGTGAAGAAGCCGAAGAAGCGATCGCCACGGTTAAAGAAGCTGAGTCGAAAATGCCAAAAAAGAAAACTCCTTGGGCGATTGTCCTCGAAGCCTTTATGCTGACATTTGTAGCAGAGTGGGGCGATCGCACTCAGATTGCCACAATTGCTCTAGCTGCGTCCCAGTCGGCTGTAGGGGTTACGGCTGGGGCTATTGCGGGGCATAGTATTTGTGCAGCGATCGCTGTTTTGGGGGGTCGGATGATCGCCGGACGAATTTCCGAGCGATTAATTACAGCAATTGGGGGCGGCTTGTTTTTGCTGTTTGGAGCGCTCGCCTTATTGGAAGGAAATTAAAAATTAAAAATGCCTGCATTAAAAATTCTGTTTTTTGATGAAAGCATTTTTAATTCTTAAGACTCAGGTTAAGGCGTAGGGCTGGGAGATACAGAAGGCGAAGTCGTAGGTGAAGTCGTGGGCGCAGTCGTGGGCGCAGCCGTGGGTGCGGGTGCGTCAGCCGCCAGTTGTTTAATTTGGTCTTTGACTCTAGCTGGAGCTAGAGCGATCGCCGTATTGAATAGGGGTTTAGCTTCGGCGATTTTGCCTTGTTCTCGCAGCACCAGTGCCTTCGCTAGCACCGGACGAAAATCCTGTCGATTGCCTTTGATGGCGTCATCGTAGATAGCGATCGCTTCCGGATAGCGCTTTTGCTCAACGTAAACCTTGCCCAACTCCAACTGCACCGAAGTGACATCGACGCTACCAGGTTGAACTTGATTCACTTGGGGAGCAGTTTTCAACGTGTCTTGCAGCAAGCCAATCGCTGCTTCCGGACGGTTTTGTTGTACCAAGAGACTCACAAGACCTTGCAGGGCGTTCATATCTCCCGGTTTAGAAGTCAAAATCGAGCGATAAGTTTGGGCAGCCCCTTCGCGATCTCCTGTTTGCTGTTTAGCTTGTGCAAGTAAAACTGCGTACTCGCTTTGATCGGGATTCAGCTTTGCCAGTTTGTCCAAAGGTGCGATCGCGCCTTTGATATCGCGCATTTTTAGCCGTGCTTCTAACAACCCCCGCAGCGCCGTTTGATTCTGTGGTTCTCGCTGCAAAACCAGTTCGTAACCTTTCGCTTGCGCTTCCAGTTCCGCTTGATTAGCTACCCCTGCCGTCTGAGTCGGTGTTGGGGTTGCCCCAGTAGTAGGCTCTTTGCCGTCAAAAACAATACCCACCAACGGAATGATGGATAATCCGACAAAGATTAACACGCCTAGCCCTAGGACTAGATTAATAAACCAGCGATTGCGCTTTTGGGACACACGACTGCTCTGAACTCTATTGCCATTATCAAACACAATCTTATTTTCCACTGTCACACTTGGCAAACCGCATCACTGTCTCCACATTTTAAAATAGTGGCAGCATCGAACCGAACTTGATAAGGTGTAAGTGTTTTTGCTGAGTGCAAAAACATTACGGATCTACCAGTCGTATCACCGCATTCAGTACAATGAGCTGACTGACTCCCCCCAAGGGGATGTGTCTCCGCCGCGAGGAGTATTATGAGTCCTTCTGTGAATCGGTTCTCCGAATTATCCCAGTCTTCTGGCAATCCTAAGCCAGAACCACCACCCCTATCCAGTCCGCCAACGCCAGCGGATACAGCGTCAAACAGCGATTTGGAACAAACAACTGAAGAGAATCCTGCTGTCACACGACAGCAACCCATTCCTCCCCCTAGCGAACCCATGCAATACCGGGCCATTGGCCTAGTAAAGGGTAAGTACACGTCCTCCGACGAGCAATTTACGCGAGGAATGCTGCTGGCAAGCGATGGAACAGCCATCGATGCCGTGCTATTAGGTCGGGTGATGAGTTTAGTCAAAAATCACCTGAACTTAGAGCAGGAACATTTATGGGTTGTCTATCCCCGGATGCGACAAGAAGACGGCAACTTGCACGTCCAGATTGTGGGCGTTTGGGAGCCGGAAAGGCTGAACCAGCCGTCGTCTGACCCAGAAGCGGATACAGCCCAATCGTCCGAACCCACGCATATTCAAAGTGAAGAGTCGGCGGCGAACGATGGCTATTTTTCGATTCGCGGGGAAGTGATTTTTCAGTCGCGGGAAGAAGAAGAAGGCATCATCGTCAAGATTAAGCAGTCTCCCCGCAAGCAGGAAGACACGCCTAAGTTTTTCAAGTTGAAACTCAATGGTGTGGTTCAAGAAAAGGCAGTCGGTCATTTCATGGATTTGCAGGTGCAGCGACAGGGGAACTCCCTGGTAATTCAGGAGAGCCAGGATATTGGTCGCCTGCCTCCTAGAAAGATTCCGGGCAAGAAGCCGTTTCGAGGAGGTGGAGGTGGGCGTCCTCCCAACAGAAAGCCAGGAGGAGGAAGCCGAGAGCGTCCCGTGCGTCCAAGCGGAGAAAGACCCGCAGCGATCGCGCCCCCATCCCCCAAACGCAAGGAACCCTTGCCAAAGCCAGTTAAGCGCTCTTCCCCGCCGCCAGAATAAACTGGCGGTTAGTCATGAGTCACTGTGATGAGTTACACCTAATAACGAATAACGAATGACAAATGACTAATCTAGGGAAATTTGAGAACCCCATCGGTCTTGGGGTAAAAATGAGCGATCCAGTGGAATGGGGGCAACAGGTTCGGTGAGGGTAAATGTCCCCGCCTCAATCCATTGCTTCAACTCCAGCGCTACTTGATTAGAAAAAAATAGGCTGACTAAGGGGGCAACCCGCACGGGTTTGCCCTCTATTGTGATGCGTCCCGTCTTCAGCTGGGCGTAACTCACAAGCCCAAAAGTGGGACGGACGCGCCGAGGAATCGAGAAATCGACAACCGGCGCAACGATCTCCTTGTCTTGCACGGCACAATTGGCGACGACTTGCTCTTGTAAAACGGGCAGTGGGATACCAACGCCGAGCATCATAGAAGGGCCATAATTTTTGAAGTAACAGCCGCGCACCCAGCGAGAATTCATTTGTTTGGCGTCTCCCATTAAGGCAAGGGTAGCCGCCGGACCAACAGGCGTTCGATTTGGCAACCGCTTTTGTAAGGGGAAGTGTTGGGTGCCTTCCCACGCTACATAGCCAACGCCGCCGCCTAAGAAAATCCGAGTGCCAATGCCGATGGTTTGCAGGTCTGGATCGTTCAGGAGGGGAGAAATTGCCCCAGCGTTTGAGTAGACGGCATTCGCGAGACGGGGTTGCAGCGGGCCGAGGTAAGTATAAAGCGGGCGATCGCCTCCATTCACCCCGACGATAAAATTTTGGTATAGATTGCGGGGATTATATAGATAAAACTGGTTAATCGTGTCGCGGGTGATGGTTGTCTCAAAGGAAGCACGAGGGTAGCAGTCCGTCCCTTGTCCAATGGCGCGTAGTTGCACCGTTTTCCCGGCAATTAAGTCTTCAATCACATGACCGCCGCCGCGTTCTCTGGATTCCTCGCCGTCTAGGGGTTCGCCGGTACTCCGATATTCCACCATCTGGGTTGCTCCCAGATACAGATCTACTGCCCCAAAGCCAGAGTAAGCTAAAACACCATCTAACCAACAGGAGCGGATTTTAATTGGGGGGTCGGTGTGTCCTAGATTAATGATTGCCCCCGAAGACTCCATCGGCTCAAAAGTGCCGGTAGTAATGACATCTACTTGCTTCGCAGCTTGGGTGACTCCCACTTCTGCCACCCGTGCTTTTAATTCTTCTATTGTCCACACCACTGCACGCTGGTGGCTGATTTTGTCGTTAATTTCGGCAAGGGTTCGCATAGGGCAGGTTGAAGGGTCGGACTTTTGCTCATCCCTAGTTTCCACTATTGCGATGCCTCGTGGGGCGACGCTTTTGGGAGGTTAACGGTATGTGTTGCTGTTCAGATTGCCGATGAGTCTATCGCCGCCAAGTAACTAACTAAATCAGTTTGGCTGGAGAAATCCAGCAGCGCTTCCGCCAATCCCTCTAATTGAGGAATCGATAAACCGCGAATCTGTTCTTGCACTTCGGGATTGATGTCACCAAATCGTAGCCTGAGCAGCCGCAAAATTAGCGCCACCTCTCCTTGTTGCAGACCTCGTTGCTCGCCCTTTTGGAGGATGTCTTGATAGATAACAGATTCCTGCATAATTGCCTCTCGGAATAGTTGTTGGATCAAATCTTTTTTAAACCGCAAACCAGCAAGAACCCCTGCACAAGCGAGGATATTCTGTCGCTCGGTGGTTTTCTCGATCCTCTAGCGACCCCAGCGGCGACTTGCTCTAATAAAGCTCTGGGTGAATCACTACGAGCTAAGGTTGCCAGTGGTAGGAGAGCTGGATTTGCGAGCAGCGGAGTGGGATCTTCTTCCCACAGACGGATGACTCGATACTGATGTCTGGTGTTTGTGTCTGTGTACTGCTGTCGAAAGACGAGTTCTGAGGTAGTGGCTTGCAAAAAGATTGCTATCTGCACAATTTCACACCCATATTGCCGCTTCAGTCGCGTGTAGTAGTCGAGCATCCGGAAGTCGAGGGGAGGAGTTGATTGCGCCGAGGTTTGAAATTCCAGGTGCAAGATTTGGTTAGCGACTTGCAGGAAGATGACAGAATCGGCGCGAATCGGTTCCAGACTGAGTTCGGTGTTGATTACCTGGATGTCTGAAGCTTCAGATGACAGTAGCCACTTGGCAAATTCATCTGGGTAGTTCTCAGCGAGATACTTGCAAGTGTTGTCGTATTCCAAGAGGGCAATTGGAGAAAGTCTTATTATTCTCTCATCGGAGGTTACTAATAATCGCGATCGCTACTTATCGCTACTTCTTCCCTTTATCAGTCACATCATTAACATTCGCCTGATTCTCGTTATCAAGATTAGGCTTGTCATTAATGGATGACTTCCCTTCCGGCAACACCACAGTTTCTCGCTCAAATTCAGCAGCTTCATGAGACGTTGCTATACCCTCTGGATCAAAATCTGCTTCGCGCTGACTGCGCCATTGATCGAGAACATCTTTGAATAAGACTTCTTTGAACCAAATCTGACCAACAACGGTTAGCGGTAACGCCAAGACCAACCCTAAAAATCCAAAGAATGTGGCGAAAAATACTTGAGCAAGTAACGTTACGGCTGGCAACAGCGACACCTGTTGAGCCATAACGTAGGGTGTTAAGAAATTGCTTTCAACCTGCTGAATAAAAAAGTAAAGACCGAACACAGCCAAGCATTTCCAAGGAGCCTCCAACAGCGCGATCGCCATTGGTGGAATGACACTAATCGTCGGGCCAAGATTGGGAATCAAATTTAGCACCCCTGCCAAAATCCCTTGAGCCAGCGGTGACGGGATTCGCAAAACCGACAAGCCAATCATACTCATCAGCGCGACTACACTCATGCTGATGAGAGCGCCTCCAAGCCATCGCCCTAATGACACCTCGCATTGGTCCAAAATCCCATCCACGCGCCGCCGATAAAAAGAAGGAAATAGCCGCACAAATCCCTTGCGGTAAGCTTGGGGATTTGCTAAGAACATTCCGGTTAAAACCAGCACCAGCAAAACGTTGAGGATAATCCCTAAAGAGCTGGAGAAAAAGGCGACCGAACTGCCCAATAGCCGATTGATTAAGGGCTGTACTTGTTGGCTTATGCTCTCCACATCGGGTAGGTACGGTGTCAGCTGGCTAGGAAGACCCGTTCTGAGGCGATCTACCCAAAGATTCAAGCGCTCAAACCCTCTAGGAACCCGTTCTGTGAGTTCTTGAAACTGGACGGTAAAGGGCGGCACAATCAGCCAAAAAAACCCGACAATCAGAGCTAATAATAAGACAATCGACGCCAGGATCGCGATGCCATGTTTCATTCCCGATCGTTGCAGCCGCCGCGCCAATCGGTTTAAGGCAGTCGCCAACACAACGGCGGCAAACACCAACAGCAACACCTGCCGAATTTGCCACAAAACATAAAGAGAAACGACTAAGACGAATAAGCCAATCCACTGACCTAGATTCACAGGTGTTGACTCCGAGCTGACATAGGCTGTAATTGCCGTTTAATGCAGCTAGATTAGCCGATTTTGGCAACTTTCGCATGGGTTGAAAGTAAGGTTTGAATAGCTGCCAAGCGTCAACTGTTTCAGTGTTTTTATGTAAACCGCTCTAGTCAGATAAGTATTCATTGATACTTAAAATACAACTTAGTCCAGTTGGCGATATTGTCGCGATCGCTGCCAGAAGGTCACAGCCATAATCAGCGTTGGCAGAAACACAACCATCAGCACTAGGGCTGGGGATGCTGGAATTGATAAATAGGGACCACCGTACTTAATTAAGATTGACAGTGCCGCTGAGGCGACTAGCACTTTAAGAATGAATCCAACCTGAGTTGTCATACAACTTAATAAACAAAGACTAAAGTACGGCTATACGGATGCTTGTAGGGGTAGACACCGAACCCAGGCGATCGCATCCCCTTTTTTACAATAGCTTTTAGAGCCTCACCCTAGTTACCAATTTCGATGCTCTAAAAGCTTACTGAAGCCAAGAGTGCATTTAGCTTTCACTCGGTAGACATCTGAAAGCAACCTTTCAAACTTTATAACTTTTAAGAGGTTCGTATCTACAATGCCTGTTGAAAATAATAATAAGCGATCGCCCAAAGCCTCTAGAACAAAGCAGTTTGGCGGCAGCTTCCTGATTTTGTTCACTATCCTTCTACTGCTAAACTTTATCATTCCGAGTTTTGGCTCTCAATTGCCGCAGGTACCCTACAGCGACTTTATCAATCAGGTAGAAAGCGGTAAAGTTGAGCAGGCAGTTGTGAGCAATGACCGGATCGAGTATGCGCTTAAATCCGATGCCACGGGAGAGCAAGCCGCACCAGATCAGGTATTCGTCACCACGCCAGTGGCAATCGATCTGGATCTACCCAAGATCCTGCGCGAACATAACGTAAAGTTTGCTGCACCTGCACCCAACAACAATGGCTGGATTGGAACCCTCCTCAGTTGGGTTGTTCCTCCCCTGATTTTCTTTGGAATTTGGGGATGGTTGATGAACCGGGGTGGAGGGGCAGGTGGCGCAGCGCTGACGGTTGGGAAAAGCAAGGCACGGATTTACTCAGAAGGCAGCACCGGCATCAAGTTTAGTGATGTGGCGGGTGTCGATGAAGCCAAGTTAGAACTGCTAGAGATTGTGGATTTCTTGAAAAATGCCGGGAAGTACACCCGATTGGGAGCCAAAATTCCCAAAGGCGTGCTGCTGGTGGGACCTCCGGGAACTGGAAAGACACTCTTAGCAAAAGCGATCGCGGGTGAAGCGGGCGTTCCTTTCTTCAGTATCTCTGGCTCCGAATTCATCGAGCTATTCGTCGGTGTCGGCGCTGCACGAGTCCGCGACTTATTTGAACAAGCCAAAAAACAAGCACCTTGCATCGTCTTCATCGACGAACTAGACGCGCTAGGTAAATCTCGCGGCGGTGCTGGAGGCTTTGTCGGTGGAAACGATGAGCGCGAACAAACCCTTAACCAGTTGCTCACCGAAATGGATGGTTTTGATGGGAATACCGGGGTGATTATCGTCGCCGCCACCAACCGCCCAGAAGTGCTAGATCCAGCTCTGCGGCGTCCGGGTCGTTTTGACCGGCAAGTGGTGGTAGACCGCCCGGATAAAGTGGGTAGAGAAGCCATTCTTGGCGTCCATTCCCGAAATGTCAAGTTAGCAGATGATGTAGACTTGGTAGCGATCGCGGGTCGCACACCTGGGTTTGCCGGTGCCGATTTAGCTAACCTGGTGAATGAAGCGGCGCTACTGGCAGCACGTCAGAACCGCGACGCTGTGATGATGGCAGACTTCAACGAAGCAATTGAGCGTGTTGTCACCGGATTAGAGCGCAGATCCCGCGTTCTGAATGATGTTGAGAAAAAGACTGTCGCTTATCACGAAGTCGGTCATGCGATTATCGCGGCTTTGATGCCGGGAGCTGGTAAAGTCGAGAAAATCTCTATCGTCCCCCGTGGCGTCGGTGCCTTAGGCTACACGCTCCAGATGCCAGAGGAAGACCGATTTTTGATGGTAGAAGATGAAATTCGCGGTCGAATCGCCACTCTCTTAGGTGGACGCTCATCGGAAGAGTTAATCTTTGGAAAGGTGTCTACGGGTGCGAGTGACGACATCCAAAAAGCAACAGATTTAGCGGAACGGGCGATTACTCTCTACGGCATGAGTGATGAATTGGGACCCGTGGCGTTTGAGAAGCCGCAGCAACAGTTCATGGAGGGTTACAGCAATCCGCGTCGTTCAGTGAGTCCCGTGGTGGCTGAGCAGATTGACCGCCAAGTGAAGGAAACGATTGATGCAGCGCACCACATGGCTTTAGAAATCTTAGACAAGAATCGGGATTTACTGGAAGAGCTGGCACAGATGCTTTTGCAAAAAGAAGTTTTGGAAGGCGCTGAACTGCGGGAACAACTCAAATCCGCTAATATTCCTTCAGAAATGGATGAATGGTTGCGTAGCGGGAAGCTACCTGACGGGATACAGTTGAAGCAAGCCGCTTTGGTTTAATGACTCCTTGAGGTGAGAAAAAAGCGATCGCTTTAAACAAAAAGCGATCGCTTTTCCTTTGGGAGCATCCCGATACGTGCCAATCTACAACAGCGGATTTCTTTCGCCTGTTTTACGATTTTATTGCAGAAATCTGAAAGGTAACTGGACTAAGTATTATTACCTGGTTCCAGAGAAGAATGATGGAATCAAGTTGCGATCGCTAACGAGAGTGGGTAGTGAAACGCATCTTTTTTGTAAAAATTTATATATAACCATCCTCTGTAATGGCATTTCCCTGGAGCGTCACCCTTCAAAGTTGATAATCTACAGCAATTGGTTGGACTTGCTCTTCGCTAGTCACTACTGGGGCACCTGAAAATGGATGAAAATTTATCAATTCTGCCAGAAGTGCAGCCGCTGTTATAAAGTATAAAACTACACTAAATTTTATGAGCCATGCACCATTCATTGAAGATTTCCTTTTGGGCAGAGTTTAATTTCTTAAACATGATACCAACCTTCTCAAAATCGTCATGTATCTTAAGCAACATTGAAGCGATCGCGCGACCTAATTTCCCTTGAGGATGCTCCACAATGAATCTCCCGATCGCTTTTGGAGGCGAGTAGGAATATTTGTTTGTGTTGTAGACATCCAGTAAAATCGGATTCGTCTTCTGCGATCGCGAGCCGGATTTTTTTCTATACTGCTTTATCGATTCGTGTGGTCTTCCAATCCCTAACACTAGGGGCTAGAGAAATTAAATCTTCGATATTGCGCCGCATTGTGGCACAAATTGCATCCAAAGGAAGGTCATTGGCATCGTGACCAAATGGATTTTCAATTTCAATCCCAATTTCTTCAATTCCAAACAATGTGAAACTAATCAAAGCAACCGTTAGTCCAGTCCACCAATGCAACTGTCCAACCATTTGAAACGGCAAAGATAGACAATAGATTAACAATAACTGCTTGAGATGAATTACATAAGCCATTGGAATTGGAGTTTTGAGAATGCGTTCACAAGCCCCTAAATTGTCTACTAGTAGATTAATCAAATTTTGCAAAGAATTCATTTGATAAACATTCAGGCGATTTCGACCATGTTGTTCTTGTAAATAATCTCCAATCCAAAACGCAACTTCTAGTGGTGGATTGTTCATTGTCTTTAGCTTAAAGTAGCGAGACTCAGACATCAAATCTTCTAGTTCACTGTTGACTGGCTCTGACCTAAGATGCAATTTAGTCGCTACTGAAAAAGCTACTAGAAGCCGTAAAGCAGCTATTTTAGACTCTCTATCTTTCGGTTCGTTTTCGTCAACCGATACCCAAATTTGACGAGCCAGGTTGCGGACAGTGTTCACGATACTACCCCAACATTTCCGACCTTCCCAGAACCGCTCGTAAGCTGTATTCGTCCGAAAAACCAGTAATAAACCTAAAACAATATTAGGAATTAAGCTAGCTAAAATTGGCAAAGATACAGCTAATTTAAAATGGTGAAGAACAGAAATAATTAAGCCAAATAGCCCGCAGATTAGGGTTCTGGGCAAGACTGCCGGAATGACCGATCCTTTTAACTGGAAGGTAACTTGAAACCACTGCCATTTCTTTTTATCCATTAAACTTTAACCTCTAACTTTGACTCAGACGCTGAATTACATCCAAAAGATAATACTCGATTTATCCTTGAGATTTTTTTAAGGTTATAGCATAGTCAGTAAATGTTTCTGAAACAGTCTTGTCCTTTTAGGAGTAGATTGTGTCAACGATGTTCCATTGCAGTTAGTAGCAGGTAAGCGATCGCATTGTTAGATGGTTTCAATCGCGATCGCGCTTCGGAATTGCTAAAAGTATTAATAATTGCAGTATTGTTTACCCGGATTGTGGTAAATTATTGGGTTTTGCTTGAGATTGCCCTAAAATTTAAATAATTATAAAATATAGCGCTCTTTGACAGGCACGCAAAGCTATCTTAGCTGCCCCAAGCCATATTTAAGAAGTGTCTTCTGGAGGTACTTTGACCACTGTTCCCCTGCCGCCTAACGAAATAGAACGCCTAGAGGCACTGCGTCGCTACAACATTCTCGATACACCTCCCGAAGAAAGCTTCGACCGCATTACGGCTCTGGCGGCTCGGCTTTTTGACGTACCCATTGCCCTCGTTTCTTTAGTTGACCAATTTCGAGCCTGGTTTAAATCCTGCTACGGCTTTGACACCCGCGAAATTAATCGTGAAGCAACAATGTGTAGCTTCGCGATTTTGTCTAAGGATGTTTTCGTGGTTGCAGATACCAGAAATGACCCTCGCTTCGCTTGTAAGCCCTATGCAATTAGCGAACCGGGGATTCGCTTCTATGCAGGTGCGCCCCTGATCGCTAAGGATGGTTTTAATCTTGGCACCCTTTGTCTTGTAGACAGCAAGCCGCGCCATGAGTTATCTGCCGAGCAGCGAGCAACCCTTGCCGATCTAGCGGCGATGGTGGTTGATGAGCTAGAGTTGCGGCTGGCTGCACACAAAATTGCCCAGATGGATGCTGCCCTCATTGAGGTGACGAAGGGAGTTTCGGCAGCGACAGGGGAGGCGTTTTTCTACTCCCTGGCGCAACACCTCACCAAGGCATTGGATGTTGATTTCGCTTTTATTGGGGAACTGGCGGGGAAAGACGAAGATAAAGTCAGCACGATTGCTCTCTATGCCCAGCATGAAATTGCAGACAATATTGAGTATTCACTGCTGAATACACCTTGCAAACAGGTGATTCAGCAAGGAAAGCTATGCTGCTATCCCCGCAATCTCCAAGCGCAATTTCCTGGTAATTTTTTGCTTGCCGAGATGGACGTTGACAGCTATATCGCAACTCCGCTTTTAGGCTCCACAGGAAGAGTGTTGGGATTAGTGGGGGTGATGGCTCGAAAACCGTTGGAGAATCTCCATCTGGCAGAATCGCTGCTGACAATCTTTGCCACCCGTGCGACGGCAGAACTGGAGCGCAAGCGAGCGGAGGAAGAACGTGCCCGACTGTTGGCTAGCGAACAAGCGGCACGCGCCGAGGCAGAGGCGGCGAATCGCATGAAAGACGAGTTTTTGGCGGTACTTTCTCACGAGTTGCGATCGCCCCTCAACCCAATTATCGGATGGTCGGGGATGCTTCGCACTCAGAAGTTGAACGCAGCAACGACTGCTCGCGCCCTGGAAACCATTGAGCGCAACGCTAAGTTACAGGCAGAGTTGATTGAGGATCTTCTGGATGTGTCGCGGATGATTCGCGGCAAACTTTCCTTGAATGTGTGCCCGGTTAATCTGATCTCAATTGTTCAAGCGGCGATGGAGACGGTACATCTAGCCGCAGCAGCTAAAAGCATTCGGCTGGAATCGGTACTCGATCCCGCCGTTGGCTTGGTTGTCGGCGATCCAAACCGCTTGCAGCAGATTATCTGGAACTTGCTCTCGAATGGGATCAAGTTCACACCCTCCGGGGGACGAGTAGAAATCAAGCTCGATTGCACTGATTCTTATGCCCAGATTGAGGTGAGCGATACAGGCAAAGGAATCGAGGCTGACTTTCTGCCCTATGTCTTCGAGCGCTTCCGTCAAGCTGATAGTACCAGCACGCGATCGCAAACAGGGCTTGGTTTGGGTTTGGCAATTGTTCGTCACCTCACCGAACTACACGGAGGAACTGTCTGTGTTGACAGCCCTGGGGAGGGGCAAGGGGCAATCTTTACGGTGAAACTGCCGCTGATGATGAAGACTGAGTTGAAAGGACTCAAACCTGAGCTAGAAGCCCCAGTTAGTACACAGCCTTCATCAAGCTTCAGCACTGTACTAGAAGGGTTACAGGTGTTGGTTGTAGATGACGAGGCTGATAGCCGAGATTTTCTGGCGATCGCGCTTGAACAGTATGGAGCGAGGGTAACGGCAGTAGCATCGGTACAGGAGGCACTCTTAGCTCTCGAACAGGTAAAGCCAGATGTCTTAGTGAGCGATATTGGGATGCCCGATGAGGATGGCTACACGTTGATCGGCAAAATTAGAGCAATGACGCCAGAGCAAGGAGGACAGATTTCAGCGGTAGCACTGACGGCGTATGCCAGAAGCGAGGATTGCGAGCGTGCGATTTTGGCAGGCTTCCAGCAGCACGTCACTAAGCCTGTCGAGGCAGCCGCGTTCGCTGCAACAATCGCTAGCTTGGCTAGAAATTCTTTCAATATAGTCTCCTAGTTGGGGATGCGATCGCGTTGTAACTGAGGTCAAGGGCGATCGCGCATTCATGCAGTAAATTTTTGGGTTTTATGATGCCCCGGTGATCATTACTGACATCTTCATTTTATCAACATAATTCTCTGCAAGAAAGGACCGTGTTTATTCGGATGGCATAGTTCTGTGTTTATTCTTATGGTTTTGATGTTGCTGAATTAAATTCCTGTCGCCAATCTAAATTCTTATCAGGAAATATCTTAGCGTCCGAAAACCTAGGTTTAGGAGTGTTTCATGATCTTTGTTATACCGATTATTTTAGGCGCAGTTGCTTTAGCGACTGCCGCTTTCGGTGGAGTCAAAGCGGCTGAAGGCATTGGCAACATGAATGAAGCCAAGGAAATTGGTGAACGTGCCCAAAAACGTTATGAACAAGCTGTCAGTGAGTTGAAAGCAGACTGGGAAGCTACTAACAAGCTAGCAGAAGAGTATGGTCAACTTCAGCTTGATGTCATGATGCGTACAATTGGACGCTTTGTTGCTTTTATTGAGCGTATTGGTCAGCGGAATAAAAAAAGTGAAAAGGAATTTTTGGAGGGGTTGGAAGGAATTTCAATTCAACAACTCCAGGAGTATAAAACTGCGGCGATTGAGGCTCAGGAATTTTTCATCGGCGGCGCTAAGGCTGTTGGGGCAGCAGCAGCAGGATACGGCGGTGCAATGGGTCTTGCTACTTCTGTGGGAGTTGCAAGTACCGGAACACTTATAGGGGGTCTTAGTGGTGCCGCTGCTTGGAATGCGACTTTAGCATGGCTAGGCGGCGGATCGCTGGCGGCGGGCGGCGGAGGTATGGCTCTTGGTTCTATTGTGCTTGGTGGTATCACTGTTGGCCCAGCTGTCCTGATTGGTGGTTTTGTGCTGGCTGGTGAGGGTGAGAAAGCTTTGACAAAGGCACGGGAGTACGAAGCTCAAGTCAACAGTGCGATTGCAAAGATTAAGGCTGCAAAAGACTTTATGCAACAAGTCAAACGGCGAATTAATGAGTTAAGGAATTTGCTTGAATCTCTTAACAACCGCGCTGTTTTGAGTCTGAACGAACTTGAATCTCAATCATCATTTGACAAAAACAGAGATTCTGGCAAATTTCAACAGGTAGCACTTCTAGTCACGGCACTTGCAGAAATCATGAAAACCCCTGTCTTAGATAAGGAAGGGCATCTGAATCCTGCGACTGCATCTATCAGAGCGAAGTACTGTGCCCTTGGAGAAAACTAGCTATGTCAGTCCAAAAAATCGCTGTTGCATTAAACAAGGCAATAAATCCATCTGAATGCTTACCGCAAATCGTCTCTGAATGCTAAATCCATCTGAATGCTTACCGCAAATCGTCTCTGAATGCTTACAGCAAATTGTCTCAGGCTATACCGAATACAAGATTATTGCAGAGCAGGAACAGACTAAGCGCTGTGAAATCGAAGCTTGGGAAAAAGAAACAATAGCCAATATTAATGCCCAGCGCGACGTGCTAATGGCATACCTTGACCGTTCGTTTGATGAACGTGCAGAAAACTTTCGCGCTTTGTTCGGTGTCGTCGATCTAGCAATTACAACAGGCAATAACGAGCAATTAGCTCTAGCCTTGAACTCAATTACGGAAATAGCAAAGTCAAGCCCTTTTAAAGATATTGCCAACTTAGCTTCTGTCAAAGCAGCACTAAACGATCCAAACCATGAATGGTCGTTTTGATCGGGAGCATCCCAATGCTTGTAAAAAGGGCGAAAAGAATTCGCATTTATACAGACTAAACCCGACCGAAGCGGGTTTCAAAAGTTTCGCGTTGCTCGTACCAAAGGACGTTTGTGTAGCGTTTGTCGCCTTTTTGTAGCATTTTGAAGTATAGCTATCGCCAGTAGTTGTACAGCGACTTTTTATTTGACGTGGAGACATATTAGTGTCGTTAAAGAGTCAAAGCTTAGCCTGACTTGCTTTTTCGGCTCAATCTAAATTGGCAACGCTGATAGTCAAATGCTAGCTCATTGAGTAATCTTTCTGTGTAATCCTGCAATCGGGAAAGTTTTGCTCAGTGACCCGAAATTGTCTCGACATCATTTAATTTGGCAGTGTACACAAACAGTCGTTTGTAAGGCAAAATCTTTTAGCCCCAACTGGAACCAAAACATAAAAAATACCCTGACTTTAAAAGCCAGGGTACCGGGTAGCATCGAAAATTAATCACAGTTAGTAAAATCTAACAATTACCTCTAATAATCTAACAATTACCTCTAATGAAGCTTTATTTGTATTTCTCTTCGACCCTAGCACTCATTGTCCTTTCCTCTTGCAGTTTACCGGGGATTCCACAGAAGCCACAATCTAATATCGGTCAGGTGACTCAACCCCAACTCAGGGTGGTAACGTTGGATGACAATAGTAA